>CBDVAD010000121.1:0-8740 GCA_965371875.1 uncultured bacterium | reverse complement strand
TATTTCTAATTACTTCTATATACACAAGAGCTATATTTTTAATCAGCCAGTTCTTTGACAGTCTGCAAAGCCCGACGAAAAGTCCCAGGATTGTAGAAAATACAATTGCAAGAATACTGATAGATAATGTATTAAGAAGACCTACAGCAATAGCTCTTAAATTTGAGCTGGTATTATTAAATGATATAAGATGTTCTCCAATATCTATACCAGCAGCCAGAGAAAGGAACTTAAAACCAGGCAACATCCCTCTTCTTGTAAGAGCTGTAATTGTATTTCCATACATGGAAGATATGATCATTATCAGCAATAGAGTAAAGATAAACTGCCCTGCTATTTTTATAACTCTATCATCATTAAATTTTATTGATTGCATTGAATACCCCTTCAAAGAAAACCGGCAGCAACCAAGGGAAGCTGCCGGTTTTTGTTTAGAAAAATCTATTATCTAAATGGTGGAGCGTATAACAGGCCTCCATCTGTCCATGGCTGATTGAAACCTTTTGAAATTTTAATACCTGAGGCAGCAGATAGATTATTATCAAATATCTCGCCGTAATTTCCTGCCTTACTAATCATATTAAATGCCCAGTCATTGGAAAGACCAAGTTTTGCGCCAAGATCACTTCGCATACCAAGAAAAGCCAGTTCTTCAGGTTTCTTTGAAGAGTTTCTTACTGTGTCTACATTAGCACTTGTAATACCGTGTTCATCTCCAAAGAATAATCCATAAAGAGCCCAGTTAATGATATCAAACCATTGATCATCTCCTTGTCTTACACCCATGGCAAGGGGTTCTTTGGATATTGTTTCTTCGAGTACTGTATAGATTGCAGGATCAATAATAGTCTGCAGTCGTGTCATAAATCCAGCTCTGTCATTTGTCCATGCATCAGCCCTTCCCGCTAAAAAGGCGGCGACTAATTCGTCAGTATTTTCATATAGAACAGGTTTATAGGTAAGATTTTTAGAGGCCATTACGTCTGAGAGGTTTGCTTCTGAAGTTGAACCTGTTAATACGCATATTGAAGCACCCTCGAGATCTTCAATTTTTTTAATTCCACTGTCTTTTCTAACCATAAAGGTTTGTCCATCATAGTAGTATGGTACGGTAAAATTCAGACCAAGATCTGTATCCCTTGTTAATGTATGTGTTGCTGTTCTTATTAGAAGATCAATTTCTCCGGATTGAAGTGCAGCAAATCTTTCTTTTGAAGTTAATGGGCGGTATTGAATCTTTTCAGGATCCCCAAGTACTGCCGCAGCAATAGCTCTTCCCATATCTGCTTCAAAACCTACATATTTCCCGTCTGAGTCAAGATATGAAAAGCCGGGATTGGAAGCATTAACACCGCAAATAAGATAGCCTCTTTCCTTTACGATATCCAAAGTTGACATAGTAACATTTTTTGTTACTGTTTCATCTGATGTATCTTTTCCTGCTCCACTGCAGGAAAAAAATAATGTTGCACTAATGATAAGTACAAAAACCAATATAAATTTTCGTTTCATTAAAGTCTCCATTCCATAAGAGCAATGATCAGTTTGCTCTTTTAATTGTTTTTAGAAATATCTCTTAAACCATGTTAAGGGGTGTTATTTTAAACTGTCAATTAAAAAGATTTCTTCCTGATACGATTATTACCTAAGTAATATCTTTTCATTTGTGGCGTGACTAAAGTCATATAGTGTCATATATTGTCGTGACCAATAAAAAGCTTGATAAGCTTGCTTCTGCTTGAACAATTGGTTTTACGATATATATGGGAAAGATGGTTTTTTACAGTACCTACGGATATAAAACACTTTTCAGCTATTTCCTGATTGCTGTACCCTTTAATCAGAGCTTCTACAATTTCAACTTCTCTTTCCGTAAGTTTAAGGGCTTCAAATCGTTCAGACTGGTTTATTGTTATTTCTGAATTGTTATTCTTTTGAAAAAATATAATATAATCTATCTTTGAAAAAACATAATAAATAAATATTGCCAGATAAGGAAGAAAAGAGAGAAAAATGAAGATTGGTGTGTAAGACTGGGTATAGTATTGATCATTAAATATCACATTCATAACTGCAGACAGAGAGACTTTACCAGTAGGTAAAAAACCCTCTATAAATAATCTGATATTGATAAAGAGAATAAAAAATAGAAAAACTCCTAATGTATTCAATAGATATCGATCTTTTTTAGACCGAATAGCATTGTAAAGGAGATAGCCTATATATATGAAACATGAAATCTCATATAGATCAAAAAGACAGTTTAAGGAGGAATAAAAATAACGGGTGGAAACAATTATAATAACAACAAGTATAAGAAACACCCCTGCCAAACTATAGCCGACCAATGGAGATCTCTCTTTTTTATACTGCTCCAATTCAACAAGAAGCAGCAGAGGCCCAATACAATAGGTTGTTATATATTTTAGTTTTTGAATAATTTCCCAGGATATCTCAGGGAATAGTCTTAGCAGTAATAAAGAATCGGAAACTGAAATTCTAACTGCCAGAGCAATGAGCAGCAGAATAAGAAATGTTTCCTTGTAGTAGATTCTATAATTTATATCCAGAAAAACGAGAAAAAGTGCCATTACAAGTGAAAAGACTATCCCCATACCAGCAAAAATAGTTTTATCAGCAACAAAAGAAGCTACCTCTTCGTCCCTGCCAAGAAACATATATTGAAGAGGACCTCCTCTCCTATGAGAAAAATTTGATATATGGAGTATTATCGATACTTGTCCGGTATTCGTTGAAAAGGAGACAGAACCCGGGCGTCCATCATCAATAGATAACTTTGAACTGACTCCGGGCATTCCTGAATTCAGCATCCGCACACCATTGATCCATAAAGTGTAGGAAGAATTAATCGCCGGTACCATTAAAGCATATTCAACCATTGTGGATAGCCCTGTTATCCGTAAGCGATAGGTTGCATAGCCAAAAGATGAATTTGTCTGATTTTTTTGACCTCTGGAATAAACTCTTTCCCATGACTTTGGAAAATCAATAAACTCTCTTCCAGGTAAAGGGTATTCATTTCCAATAATAAAGTCCTGAGGGAAATAGAAGTGGTTCCAGTAAAATTCCCATTCACCCTTCAATAAAAGCTTACCATTTTCAGAATAAGTCAGTGACTGATAATTCAATACGCCTTTTTTAGTATAGGGAAAATCTTCATTGTCCAGACTAATTCTATAGAAAATATAGAACATAGAGGAAAACAAAATAAAGATAAATAATCCAATTCTTATTTTTTCCGCTTTGTCTGTCAATTTCACTCCTTTAGTATAGTCTTCAATTCATTTTCCTTCAATGAAGCAAGTTTAACAATACCTTCTCTGAATCTGCGGAAAAAATCATCCAGATCTTCAGGCTTCATTGCCAGAGTAGACCTGAGAATTAAGAAATCATTTTGAGGAAGGTTTGGAGCTTCATATCCAAATTGAGATCCCGGACGGGTGATAAAGCCAGTATTTGGGGCGCAATGACCATAATTCATAAAATAAACCATCAGATCAGTACTGTTCTTAATCAATGCAGGAAGATTTTTCCGCATAAATTTTGACAGTATATACCACCCTGCATCAGGGTCATTAATCTCAAAAAAAGTGTACCCAATATAACTATTAATTGAGTCTACATACTGACGGGCACGAACAAGCTGGCTGTGTATGTAGGAACTGTTTTTATCAATCCATTCTTTTGATGAAAAGGCATATGCGCCAACCACTCCTACTTCAGTAGATACTTCAACTCCATCAGACCCCTCATGGGCCATAAGAGCCTTCATCCTTGAAATAATACTCGTTTTGTCTCCTGGAATAATGGCACCGCTGGCAGCAAATCCTATTCTTGCTGAAGCATATCCCAGTGTTTTCGAAGGGGAAACAATGGTTATTGTATAGTTATACATACTGGAGGGTTTACCTGAAACAGAAGCTATGGAAAAAATACTTAACCCTTTTTTTAAAATAGAGCCGTTATAGACCTGATCGGCAATAAGAAAAACAGGATTGTTTCTATTCCTTTCATTGTATTCCAATATCACTTCTGCAATACTTCTCATCTGTTCTTCAGGCATAATGGCCCCGGAGGGATTTGCAACAACACTTAAATAAACTGCTTTAACATCACCCCTGGTCTTCAATTCCTCCTGTATGTGTTCAGCATCAATCTGCTCTATAACTTTAAGGCGGCTGTTGTGAAATGATGGAGCTTTTACCAGACTCTGATAGTGACCCCTTGGAACAAGTATTGTTCCAGGGGTGCGTTTTCTAAAGTCCTTTCCGTCCTCATCCACTTCAACATCTTTTGTCATAAGTACGGCTATAAGTGCATTAAACAGGTTTTTAAAGCCTGTTCCCATTACCACCTGATTTTCTTCTACAGGAAGGCCCAGGTTCTGAAAATAATTCTTCATCAGGGCAAGACTCTCATCCTGGCCGTGGCAATTATCAAGGTAACCGGTAGAACCTATTTTCTCCTTTTTCTGCCAATCAAGAAAATCTTCAAAAGAGGATTTGTTCATGGAAGACCTTTTCCATAAATCCTTATATGCTTCATACAGATCTATGAAATAGCCTTTTGCAGGATAAAATCTTCTTAGCAGATCCGCAAGGGGAACTTCTTCTCTTTCCGCAAGTGAGGAAAGATATCCCAGAAGAAGTGTATGGTTTTGCGTATGATGAATATGAGCTTCAAGAGCCATAGGATGAGGAGAAAAGAAGAACTGTCCACCAATATGTGCATTGATAGCTGATGGATTACCTGTTAACTTTGATTTTTTCTTTGAGACAAGTCGGGCAACTTCAATATAATGAGTTAAAGTTCCTGGAATAATATTTTTCATAATAGGAAAATTCCTTAAAAAGCAAAAATGGATTTTTCCTGGTTGGTTTAATACTATAAACTCCTTGACCTGATGTCAAGAATGGAATCAGTTTATTCCCATGGAAAAGTATAATCCATTTTCCATCTGTCACGCAGTTCCACCATCTGTTTCTGTAGAACTTCAGGTACAGGACATCCATGTTCTTTTCGGTACTTCCATGCATCCCACTCTTTTTCTCCGGCAGTATAAATTCGCTCTGCCCCAGGCGCTTTTTCGGAATTACGCAGGCCCCTTACTATCATTCCTGCAATTCTCTTAAATGTTTCCAGCCCAAGAAAAAACTCAGTATTAATGGCAATAAAAAAATGTCCAAGAGGATAGGGGATTCTTTCTCCATTTTCATCAAACCCGTTTAAATCTTTCAGAAAAGAACCTCCCTGAAGAGCGGCAGATAAAACCTCTACAACTGTAGCATAACCATATCCCTTGAACCCGGCAGTAAGCTCGCCAAGACCTCCAAGTGGTGCCAGAGCAGCCTGTCCCTTTGTAAGATCTACAAGGATCTGGTCTGTATCAGTTCTTGTTTCCCCGTTTCTTCCAATGACCCATCCCTCAGGGAGTTCTTTTCCCTCCCTGCTGTACATTTCAATCTTCCCCCGTTGTGTAACAGAGCTTGCACAATCGAGTATAAAGGGGAATTCCTCATCAGTAGGAAAACCTATTGTAAGGGGATTTGTTCCAAGCATATTCTCTACACCAAATGTAGGGGCAATTGAGGGTCTGGCATTTGTTCCGGTTATTCCTATCATCCCTGCCTCACTTGCCATTAACGCGTAATATCCGGCAATTCCATAATGAGTTGAATTACGAACAGTTACCATTCCCATCCCGTTTTCCTTAGCCTTGTCTATTGCCATCTGCATGGCTTTTTTAGAAACTACATGGCCCATACCGTTATTTCCATCCAGAACAGCAGTTGTTGGAGTATCCTTTACAACATCAATTTTTGTTTTTGGATTTAGTATCCCCCAATCTATTCTGTCAATATATATTGGCTTAAGCCTTCCAATCCCATGGGAATCAATTCCTCTTTTGTCTGAAGTAATAAGAATATCTGATATAATTTCAGCATCCTCCTCAGGAATACCGCAATTGAGGAGGCACTCTTTCATAAACCTTTCCAAAGTATCAAAATCCACCCATTCACAGTTTTTATAAGCATCCTGGTATGCCATGTTCATTCTCCTGAAAGAGACCCTCTTTTCAGGTTCCCTTAATAGTTATTATTTCTTCCGGTTTAATACAAAACTCTTTTACAGTCTCTTACAGGCAGTTTAGCGGAGAGATGCTTTTTTGTAAATTACATTTGAGTATTATAGTTTAGGAAAAATTCCCCTTGACTCTCCCCCTGGAGGAGGCTTGAAATTAGTAGAAACTAAACGGGAGGTTAGGTGTATAATCTATAATGGAGGAACCGGATGGAGTACAGGATCGGAGATTTTGCAGTGATTACCAGGCTTTCGGTAAAGACATTACGCTATTATCATGAAGAGGGACTTCTTGAACCTTCACGAATAGCCTTTGATACCGGCTATAGATACTACGATAGTGAACTTATTTATATTGCAAGGATTATTGGTACCCTCAGGCAATGGGGATTCTCTATCCGGGAGATCAGAGAAATTCTGCTTGAATATTCTGACGACTCGGATCTTATAGAAATAGTACAAAAGAAAAGGACAGAGATTACAGAGAAAATCACTAAACTCAAAAAGATAGATGAGGAGCTTTCTCTCCTTATCAAATTTGAAAAGGAGTATGAAAATATGAACGATAATACAGAAATATTAATAAAAGATGTTAAAGAAATAAGAATTATCTCCATTACTTATAAGGGGAAGTACAGTGACTGTGGGATATATATGGGAAAACTATTTAAGATAGCCGGATCAAAGGTGGCAGGTAAAGTATTTAACCGTTATCTGGATGAGGGTTATGAAGAAATTGCAGAGGTGGAAGTATGTCTGCCTGTAAAAAAAGAGATCAGCCATTCTGATGTGGAATACAAAGTGCTGCCTGCCTGCAGGGTAATTTCTACAATTCATGTAGGTCCCTATGATGAAGTTGGAAGAGCCTATCAGAGACTAATCGACTATCGCAGTAAACATTCTCTTACCAAAAATGATTATTCCAGAGAGATCTATATCAAGGGACCTGGAATGCTCTTCCGTGGTAATCCAAGGAAATATGTTACTGAAGTTCAGATACCTATTGAATAATAAAATTACTTGACTCTCCCCTGACTGGAAGGTTTTTACTAATAAAAACTAATCATGAGGAGTGATTTATGGTAAGAAATATTTTTTTATTTTCAGTTATTTTATCATTATCAGGCTGTGCAGGCAAACCCTGGCAAAGTGTGGATAACCCGTCAAAGATAATGCTCCCGGATGTACAGGTTCTTGCTGGCGGACATTGTGAGAGTTCAGCGATTATAAATGCCCTTCATTATCTTGGGTATCCTTTTAACGAAGCTTCTATTGTCGGCGGTGGAGGGGCAATTGGGTTTATGTATCAAAGAGGAGAATTCCCTTTTTTAGGAGGCAGGAACTTTAGTCTAAGAGAAATCTTCTTTAAGAATGCCGATCTGGTCTGGCAGAAAAAAGTAGATCAAAGTGCTGAGGAATCCTGGCAGGGTGTAATAGAAGTACTAAAAAGAGGAATTCCAGTTGTCTTGCGTGTTGATATGCGCTATCTGCCATATCTATATGGCGGCAAATACGGCTCATCCTATATGAGTTTCGGCTGGCACATGGTTACCCTTTTTGGTATAGATTTTGAGAATGAAACAGCCCTGGTAAGTGATACTGCCCATAAGGGCCTACAATTAATAAAACTAAAAGATCTGGAAAGAGCACGTTCTTCCGATACTAAAGTCTTTCCTCCTTTCAGGGAGTATTACTGGGTTGAGCAAAAACCAGATACTTATACGCCGGATTGGAATAATATTCTGAAAGAATCGATCAGTGAAGTAATCAATAATTATGAATGGATGCCTGCCAATCAGGAAGAAGCGGCATTAGGCTTAGGTGGTCTGGAGGGATTAAAACAGTTTGAACAGGAATTGAAAGATTTTGAATCCACCGTTAGCAAAACTTATCTCCTATCACCAATTTTTGATTTTCTATATGGTTGCATTGAGACCAATGGTACCGGCGGCGCTGCTTTCAGGATATTTTACAGGGATTTTTTACTGCAAATGGCTGATAGACTCAATAATCCAAAGCTCAAAGCAGCAGCGGCTTTACTGGATGCTTCGATTGCCGCCTGGCATGATCTGTCCAGGGAATTTAAAAAGATATCTCAAACTATCAAAAAGATGAAATCCAAAGATGAACGTAATAATCTCTATGCCAGTGCAGCTGAACTAGCTGTAGCGCTTTATAATGCTGAAAAAGCTTTCTACATATATATAAAAGACGAATTATAAAAATGCAAGCGGGCACACAAGTTTAAGTAAAGTGTGCCGCTTGACTATAAATGCCATATGTATCCAGGAACCATGGTTCAGTCCTATTAATTATTATAATTCTCAAATAATTCCAAAAATATTTCCCATCGAATATTCGCTTTATAGATCATATTTTTCTTTGAAAGACGCCATAAAGTTTGTGCACCTTTGTTGTATTTCAGATATAATTTACCATCTTTTATATCCCAATACCTGCCGTCACCTGCAGCAGGGGGCATCTCATACAGAACAGCAACTCCATAAGCGCAATAGCCCCCATATTGAGGTAGGTACTTATCAGGAGATTCCATAAATTTATTTTTATGTTCGACAGACTTTTCTGATTGGAAATATTTTAATAAACTTATATTAAATAATTATTGTATCCTCTCAAT
>CBDVAD010000120.1:0-8770 GCA_965371875.1 uncultured bacterium | reverse complement strand
AGATTTTTGTAATATCTTAGCAGAGGGAACATCAGGATCTGCAAAAATAATTGGAAAAAATAGTGAGCAGTATGCCATGCAGGTCAAGGGTGTAGGCATAAATGAACAGGGTGTTAGATCTCATAAAGCATGGTCCTTCTCTATTGCAGTCAGCAGTCGTGGTGGAGGTCATCTTAGTGGTGCTCCGCAAACGGAAAACAGACAGATACCTGAAAATATTTGTAAATGGTTATTCGGTGTTTCTACATTTGGAGTTCCCGGATCCTATGAAAAAAAGGGTGAACTTGTGGCCTGGTATGAAGTTTATAAAGCAATTGTTGATTCAGTTGGTATTTGCTACTTTGATGCCGGATGGTATGAGGTTTCCCTTGCTGAGACCTGGCATTTTGTTGAGCTTTTTAAAGCTCTGACAGGAGAAGATATGAGTAAAAAAAAGATCTGGAATATAGGTGAAAAGATAATAAATATGGAGAAGGCATTTAATACTGTTCATGCAGGTTTTTCCCGTGAGGATGATATTCTTCCCCAAAGAGTTATGACCCAGGCCCTTTCTTCTGGTCCTTATAAGGGTGAGTTCATGGATCCCGACAAGTTTCAAATTATGCTGGATGAATACTATTCTAAACATGGATGGAATAGTAAAACAGGAATGCAGGAAGCTGCTTATTTGGAAAATCTGGGAGCAGAAGAAATTATTAGTTATTTAATCAACTATGATATGCTTAATTTGTAATTGTTATCAGGTTATTGTTATTAAAAGCATAATACTTTTATTTATATGATATGGATTGACAGGTTTTGTACCCTACTGTAGCATAAACTTTGGACTAATTAGTAGTCTGGAAGATTATCAATCTTAAAGAGGAGATAAAATGAAAAAGATTTTGGTTTTAGCATTATTGTTCGGTCTCATTATAAGTTTTTCGGCTTTTGGCGGTGGGGAATCAGAGAGCAGCAATGGAGATGAGGCAATTAAAATTGCTGCAGTTTTTCCGGGATCCATTCAGGATGCTGATTATAATACTATCGGTTATATTGCTCTTCAGGAAGCTGCCAATGGTTCGGGAATTAAATCCGCTTATTCAGAAAAGGTTGCAGTACCTGATGCAGAGAGAGTTTTAAAAGAATATATAAATGCAGGTTTTGGTATTATTTTTGTTCATGGTGCTCAGTTTAATGGTGCTGTAGCCAAAGTGGCACCAAATTATCCGGATGTTACATTCATTATCGAAGTAGATGCAAAACCTGATACTCTGGGTGAAAATATCTGGTATATTGAAAGAAATTACTACACAGGGTTCTATGTTCTGGGTGCTCTTGCATCAATGAAAACAGAAACCGGTAAAATAGGTTTTATAGGTGGACTTGAACTTCCATTTATTAGAGGTGAGGTCAATGCTATCAATCAGGCAATAAGAGATCAGAATTCAAATGCAACTCTTGAGTATATCTTTGTGGGTGACTTTAATGATCCTTTAAAAGCCAGACAGGCAGCAGAAGGTCTAATGTCCCAGGGTGCAGACATCATAATCAGTGCTGTAAATCTTGGAAACTTTGGACTGTACAGTGCAGTAAAAGAAGCTGACAAACCGGTATTTTTGACTACAACATATACTGATAAACTAACTCAGGCTCCTGATAATTATCTTTCTTCAGATCTGTTTAATTTTAGTATACCTGTTTCTGGTATTGTTGCTAAAATTGTTGCCGGTGAAAAAAGCGGATTTTGGAGCATGGAATATGGTGAGGGCAAGGCAAGATCAACACAATTTCCAATTAGTAATGTAAGTGACTCCATTAATGCTGCTGTAAAGCAGATAGCTGAGGATGTTGCATCAGGGAAAATAGTTGTTGAAAAGGTTCTTGGTGAAGTTTTAAAGTAGTACTTTCAGGATAATTAGAATGTATAACAGGTAAGGGCTCCTTATAAGGAGTCCTTCTTTAATTACCCGAGTTTCCTTTTTGGGAGGTGGAATTCTTAATGGCAACTGATTATATAAACTGTAAAAGTATAAGTAAAACATTTGGAGTGGTAAAGGCTCTGGATAATATTGATTTTGTAGTCAAAAAAGGCGAAATCCACGGATTACTGGGAGAGAATGGAGCAGGGAAATCTACTCTTATGAATATCCTATATGGTTTATACCGACCCAATAAAGGTGAAGTCTTTCTGGATGGGAAAAAAACTATAATTAAATCACCACTTGATTCAATAAGAAACGGAATTGGGATGGTCCACCAGATTTCGACTCTGGTACCGGAATTCACAGCTGTAGAAAATATCATGCTTGGTTCGGAAGGTGAAAAGTTAATCCTCCCAATTGCCAGAGAAAGAAAAAAAATTAAAGAGATATCAGAGAAATTTGGGCTTCAGTTTCCAATAGATGTAAAAATAAAGGAACTTTCTGCAGGGATTAAACAGAAAATAGAAATCGTACGTGCTTTGTACAGCGGGGCAACTCTTCTTATTTTGGATGAACCAACTACTTCTTTGGTTGAGAGTGAATTCCAGCAGTTACTGAAATCATTGAAGGTTTTTGTTGAAAAGGGAGTTACTGTAGTTTTTATAACTCATAAAATAAAAGAAGTTATGGAAGCCTGTACAGCAGTAACAGTAATGAGAAAAGGGAAAGTTCAGGCTAGAGTTGACAAAGAAGAGCTGGGAATAGAAAAACTCGTCAAGCTGATGTTCATGGAACAGAATATAGAAGTTACCGAAAGTGCTCTTCCTAAAGTTGATCTACCTCAAATTGAAATCAGTGAAAAACCCATTTTACAGGTTAAAAATATATCTATTACAGGAGATGATACAAGCCCTGGTTTGAAGGATATTTCTTTTGATATTTTTGGAGGAGAAATATTTGGAATAGCGGCAGTTTCCGGTAATGGTGAAAAAAGCATTGCAGAATGTATGATTAATCCCTCTGTTTTAAGCAGTGGCGATATTCTGGTCAATGGCGAATCAATAATTAATAACTTACCATTGGATGTGTTTGCCAAAGGAGTTTTTTATACACCCGAAGATCGGATAAAAGAAGGTATCCTTAATGAAGGAAGTATAAAAGAAAATGTTCTGTTAGGACATCACCAGGAACCCAGGTTTCTCAAAAAGAAATTATTTATAGATTGGAAAGAGGCCACTGCGGCTGCTGTAGATGTTATTAACGAATTCAACGTGGCCACCCCGGATGAAGAACTCTCAATACGGAGACTCTCAGGCGGGAATATTCAAAAGGCTATAATCGGTCGGGCATTTGTGAGTCCGTTAAAATTACTTATAACCCATAATCCAACTTCAGGTCTTGATATTTCAACAGTAGAGTTTATTTTTAAGAAACTGGTTGAATTAAGAAATAGTGGAAGCAGTGTCCTTTTTGTTAATGAAGATCTGGACGAGTTGATGATTGTCAGTGACAGAATTGCTGTACTGCATGATGGTGAACTTAAAGGCATTTTTAAACGGTCAGAATATGACAAGTATAAAATTGGCCTCATGATGATAGGAGGGTAATGTGATACAGAAAAATAAAGTTTATTCTTCCATTTTGAATAATCTTATTATTTACGGAATAGCAATTATACTCGCATTGGGAGTAATCTCTATTTTTGTAGCAATTTTAGGTTTCAATGTATGGGATGCTCTTCGAACCCTTTTGACAACATCCTTTAAGTCCTCTTTCGGTTTTTCCGAAACAGTAAAAAAGGCTATTCCTCTGTTATTTGTCACCTATGCATTTACAATACCCTTCATGATAAAATTCTTTAATATTGGAGGATGGGGGCAGATGCTCTTTGGCGGAACCATGACAGTTGTTGTTGGTCTTACACTTGGCCCCTTAGCTTTGCCTTCTGTAATAATGGTGCCTTTACTGTTATTGGTTGGAATTGTTTCCGGTGGATTATTTGCGCTTTTAGCAGGATTCCTCAAAGCAAAATATAATGTTAATCCTATAATTTCAACAATAATGATGAATTTCATTGCTTATCAGTTTGTTAACTTTATAGCTACTTCAGATACTTTTAAAGATCCTATTGAAGGTCATCCTATAACACTGCCACTTTCTGAATCTTCTCTAATGGGTTTTTTTGGTGAAATACCTGCATCCATCATTGTTGCATTTATTGCAATAATATTTGTATATCTGGTTATGAAGAAAACCAGACTTGGGTTTGAGATTACTTCTGTTGGACATAATCTTACAGCATCACAAACATATGGGATTAATTTCAGTAAAACCATTATGGTTGCTTTTTTTATTGGGGGAGCGCTGGCTGGTCTTGGTGGTTCACTGGAAGTAATAAATATTCATGGGAAGCTGATAGAAGGGTTTGCCAAAACCAGTGGTGCGCAGTACGGAATATTTGGTATTCTGACGAGTCTTGTTGTAGCCGGAAATCCTCTTGCAGTTCCTTTTGCTGCATTTTTTATGTCGGTTCTTCTTGTTGGAGCAGATTCACTCCAGCGAACCATGCAGGTCCCTGTTGAAGTTGTCTTTTTATCCCAGGCAATAATAGTTATGTTTATTGTCATCATCAGAGAAAAATACGGAAAGGAGAATAAATAATGTCTTTTATCACATCCTTTATTGAAAGTGTGATGGTATATACTACTGTTTATACTCTTGCAAGTCTTGGAGTTCTGATCTCCGGTCGCACTGGTATTTTTAATGTTGCCGGCGAGGGTATAATGCTTGCTTCGGCATCTGCAGGCTTTTTAGCAGCTTTTATTAGCGGCAGCTGGATTGTCGGCTTTCTTGCCGGAGCTTTGATGGGTGCCTTTTTTGGCCTTATTCTGGTCTTTGTGCATGAAACATTTAAGGTAAATCAGTTTATTCTTGGTATTTGTCTTGTTATTTTTGGATCAGGTCTTTCTGATCTTATCTATAAACTCGTAATCGGTGTACGATTATCCGCTCCAATTGCACCTGATACTCCGGAAGTAATTATTCCTCTCCTGTCAAAAATTCCTTTAATTTCAGGTTTTCTAAACCATGATGTTATTGTTTATTTTATGTATGGGGTTGTTTTAATAGCATGGTGGTTTTTTTACAGAACGAAGCTTGGTCTTGAAACCAGAGCCATTGGTGAAAATCCAAAGGCTGCAGATGTAGTTGGTATAAATGTTTCCAGACGCAGATACCTGGCGACAATAATTGGCTCATCTTTGATAGGAATTGCGGGAGCATATTTGACAATTGCAATTACAAAGACTTACTCACCTGATATTTCTGCCGGAAGAGGTTTTATGGCTATTGGAATAGCTATATTTGCCAGTTGGAAACCACAACGCGCTATAATCGGAGGGTTTATTTTTGCATTTATTGAGGTTATGTCCTTTCAATTGCAGATAATGTCCGATAAAATTCCATATCAGTTTTTTCTGATGCTTCCTTTCATATCTGTTCTGGTCATTATGATTGTTTTTAGAAAGCATATTGAATTTCCAGCTTCAGTAGGGAAGCCTTACAGCAGAGAGTAGACTATAGGGTTTGATTCAGATTCCGGAAGCCGGATAAAATGGAGACAAATTATCCGGCATTTTAGGGTCAGTTGGAATTAAGTTTGTCATGAGTTTCATAAATTTCCGGTTCATATACAATAACCGGCAGTTCTTTTCCTTTCACTTTACTCGAAAATTTGTGTTTCCATTTAAATTGATCTTTAACATGTGAATAGGTTTCTTCAGAAACGAGAATTGATGTACCTGATTTTTTATTTAGTGATTCAATTCTTGATGCTGTATTTACAGTGTCGCCAATTGCTGTGAATTCTTTCTTTTTTCTATATCCAAGATTACCTACAATAACTTTACCTGTATGAATACCAATCCCGATTTTGAATTCATGATCAAATCTGCTGTCCAGATATTTGTTAAAATCTTCTAAAGACTTCAGCATCTTTATTGCAGCAGATACCGCCTGAAATGCAGAGCCTTCATCAGAACTCTGATCAAGTCCAAAAATAGCCATAATTCCATCACCCATGTATTTATCGATGTATCCGCCATGACTGTCGATATCTTCTCCCAGAGCATCAAAATAACGGTTCAGAATATGTACAATGTCATAGGGTAGAGAGTTTTCCGAGAACGAAGTAAATGAACGAATATCTGAAAATAAAATAGTTGCTTCTATTTCCCTGCCGGCATCGTTTAATTTGGATCTGCCTTCGTTTATGGCAACAGAGATATCTTCAGCATCTAAAACAAGTCGTTTGATTGAAATATCATCGTCTACTGTTGTCTGACAGGCCAAACGTACTTCCGGTGAAAATCCCTTAATCTTTGCAAGGGATAATTCTTTTTCATTTCTTGGAATACAATGTTCCAGTCCACCTATTACAATGACACGGCAGGTTGAACATCTTGCTCTTCCACCGCATACATGTGTGTGATCAATTCCATTTGATAATGATGCTTCGAGTATAGGTATATTGGATTTGGTATTTACAGTTTTGTCTCCGATAAAATCCATTTTTATATCAAAAAATTCACTGGAGTCAGTTCTTTCATGATGTTCATCTATCAATGTTTGATTTATATCTGATGATTTATCAGTATTGATAAATCTGGCAAGATAACTACCGGCAGAATCAGCGTTTTCACAGTTATTGATATCTGTATCTCTGCCAGCGCAGCTTCCATTTATACAGAAATAGGCAGAATTATTTATACTGCACTGCTCGAAAAGGGGGCAGGATACACAGTTACAGCCATTTTTTTCTATTTTATTGCTGCTTTTTCCTGAAGCACAAAAAAGAGCTTCCATCTTATTCCCAGGATAACTGGGGCATGTACCACAGTAGTTCATACAGATAAGCAGGTTTTCCAAATTCATATCAATATTTGGATGGGTTTTCCCTGATTTAACTCGTTTCCTTCCCAATGGACCGGCTTTTATCTTTTTCCTGATAACCCTGGGGACCATCAGCATCATAATTCTCATAAAAGGCATTATTATTTTTATCATACCGCATTATAGACCATTGCCAATCATCTGCCAAACTTTTCTTTTTCACTGTTCACTGAAAATATTAGTCTTGCCTAACTTTTTATATTGACATAATAATGTAATATGCATATATTTCTATATAGAAATCTTAGAGAGGTATTGGAATGGCTTTTAGAATAGAGAAGGGTGCTTGTATTGCATGTGGTGCCTGTGAACCGGTTTGTCCGGTAGACTGTATTTCGGTTGAAGATGATGGAAAGAGATTGATTGATGAAGATGCCTGTATTGACTGTGGCGCATGTGTCGAAGTATGCCCGGTTGAGTGTATAAGTGAGGTTTAGATAAAATGGTAATACTTGGACAGACAAAACTTAAAGATGCTCTGGATGCATATCCGGATATAAAAGAGACTTTGATAGGTCTTTCGCCAAAATTTGAAAAACTGAATAACAAGCTTATTTTTTCTACTGTGGGCAGATGGGCAACTTTCAATGATATCGCAAAAATGGGTGGTCTTTCAATTTGTGAAATCCTGCATACTCTGAATGAGAAGACTGGTAATGTTGGAGAACTTGAGAAGATCTTTCCTGAATGTATAAAAGCTGCCCCGGTCATAAAAAAAACAGAGCCATTCCCTTCCTGGATGGATTCAGTAAAGCAGTTTATTATTATGGATGTCAGAGACAGGAATGATTTCTTTTTTACAGATATCATAAAACGTCTTAAAGAATTAACAGAAGGGAATGCCCTTCAGGTGATTAATTCCTTCTATCCGGCTCCAATAATAGGTATGCTTGAGGAAGAAGGTTATGAACTCTACGTTGAAACTAAATCACCAGAAGAATTCAGACTCAATATCAAATATAAAAAAGATTCCATACTCTCTGACTGGAGAGATCGAAAAGAAGAGTTTGAAGAATTTGATGTTCGAAGCAGTAAGGAAGATCCTTTTGGTGCAATAATAAAGAAGGCCGGAGAAACAGCTGAGGGGAGTGGGTTTAAGCTTGTTCAAAAATTTGAACCAATTCCGCTTATTAATATGCTCGAACCAATGGGTTTTGAACATGAAACTGTAGAAATTGGATACTTTGAGTTTCATGTCTATTTTTATAAGGTAAAAGAGATAGTTAAGAAGAAAAGAGATCAGTCAGATGACAGAATTCCTGTTGTAATACAGTCAGCCACACCCGTAGTTGTTCCTATAATTATGAGACTGTTAAAGTCTGAACGACTGATGAATGCAATCAGAATTGATGAATTGAAAATTTGGAAAGAGACTGAAAAACATATGGCCTGGGTTGTAAATGGTAAAGCAGATATTACATTTTCTGCTATTGCAGCAGCGGCTAAACTCTATTTAACAGGAAATGATCTAAAGATGACCTCTGTTGATATTTGGGATAATTTCTATCTCCTTACCCGTGACTATAAGGCATCTGGTTTTACAGATTTGAAGGGCCATGATATCTATATTCCCCTTTATAAAGAAGCTCCTCCATATGCAATTACATCTTATCTGATGAAGAAAAAAGGAGAGGACCCGGAAGAATACAACTTTAAATTTGGAAATCCCTTTGGCCGTCCTGAGGAGTTCAAGGACCAGTTTATAAAGGGAGAGATAGATACAGTGCTTCTTCGTGAACCCGAGGCAAGTTTTGCTCTGCACGGAGCAGGAGATGTTGCTTCTGTAGCTATTTCATATGCGGATATCTGGAATGAGATACATCCAGGGAGCGGGATGTTGCCAAATGCAGGTCTTATCTTCAAAGGCGAGTTCGCTAAAGAACATCCTGAAGTTGTTGAGCTTCTTATGGAAGAAC
>CBDVAD010000119.1:0-8840 GCA_965371875.1 uncultured bacterium | reverse complement strand
GGAACAATTATCTGGCAAAAGACTTTCAGTTCATCAATTACTGAGATTTCTGCTGTTCCATCTCTGGTGTTTATAGGAACTGTTGATGGGAAATTCAGTTTAATCGATTCGCTGGGTACTGTTGTTTTTTCCCATGCCACTAAAAGAAGTAGAATTAATGTAGTATATGGTGGAACTGTTTCTAAAAATGGTGATCATCTTTTAACTATTGCAGGTATTGATCCTCAACTTGTTTCCCTGTGGAGTAGAGATAGTGATGGTTATCGTGTTGATGCATCATGGGAGGTTGAGCAGGGATTACGAAGGCATGCTGTTACTGGTTTTTCGGATGACGGTTTATTTGCATTTGTAGAAGTCGAAGATGAACTGTTGTTTCTTGAACTTAAGAAGAATAAATTGAAATCTATTCAAATTGCAGGCAGACTTCAGCATATTGATTTTCCAGGTTCATCTGAACTTGTTCATGCTGTAGGAAGGGATGATATTGGGCTCTATCTTATGGCAGCTGAGATCGATGGTGATCAGTTATTTTATTCCAGATTATCAGGTACTGATATATTGTTTATGCGGGATCAAAAAAGAATTATTCTGGGTATTGATAGTAAATTAATTGGTTTTGATATGGAGTCTATGTGATGAGACCGATTATAATTACGGTAATATTATTCACCTCCTTAATTCCAATTTATGGATTTCAATGGCCTGTAGCAGATGTTGTCATCGTTTCAACATTTGGAGAAAGTGATTTTAAACAGTATCTAAAAGGTATTGATATTGGTGGAGAATCCCAGGATATAAGTCCTATTGAAGCAGGTGAACTGGTATTTTATTCCAGCCCGGGGACCAGTCTTCTGGATATTCCTTCCGGTCTTGGTACGTATGTCATTTATCAGCATAAAAATGGAATCCGATCGTTGTATGGCCACCTTGAAGATGGGTCGGTCAATATTGATCAGCAACAGATTAGCTTATCTGATACAATAGGTATGATGGGTTCTACAGGTAGTGCTGTTGGAACTATGCTGCATCTACAGGTAATAGATATAGAATTTGAAAAGTATATTAATCCTCTTCTTTCATTACCGTTATTAATTGATGGGAGCAAACCTGTTATAGATGAAGTTTATTTAATTACTGAAGAAGGGAAAAAAGCAATCAGTTCAGGCGATATAATTAATTCAGATGTATTTGGATTAAGTGCAGATATTCGTGATTTAAGTGAAGATGTAGCTTACTACTGCCCTGTTTCCCCTTTTTCCATATCGTTATTTATAAATGGAGAAAATCTTGCGAATATTAATTTTGAGTCTTTAAGAATTAAAGATGATGAAATGATTCTTCAGGAATTAGAGGGGATTTCTCATGATGAACTCTATAGGAGTGAATGGGAGTTTTATCTTGGGGAATTTGAGCTTAGTCCTGGTGATGTAATGATAGAAATTTCTGTAAAAGATTTTGCAGGAAATGAAGGTGTGAAAATATTTCCTCTCAAAATTACGGAGTGACATTGAAGACTTATTCCAGCTTGCCGGATAACGAGCGAAAGAAAGAAATTGAATGCAATTTATGCGGTAGTGTTGATCGGAAGCTGCTTTGGGATTGTGGTTCTTATACATTCTCCATGTGCAGTGATTGCAGTTTGATATATCAGTATCCACAGCCGGTACAGGCTGATCTTTCCTACAGGTATGACGATAATTATTTTGAATATGAGATTGCTAATGAAAAAAATTTCTTTGGATTGATGATAAAGACTCTGAAAGATATTAATTTTAGCAGATGTACTATAGAAATGATGGAGAATAGTCCTGAATTCCTTGATGTTGGTTGTGCAACCGGGATGCTTCTAAAACATATGGAGAGTCTTGGCTGGATCAGCAGGGGGGTTGAATTATGTGAATCCTCTGCAGCTTATGGACAAAAAAAAAGGAAGCTGGATATCTTTAACGGGACAATTGAAGCTGCCGGTTATCTGGATAATCAGTTCTCTGTTATTCACTCTTCTCATCTTATAGAACATCTGACTAATCCTGCAGATTTCATCACAGAGGCTTTTCGTATTCTTAAGCCTGGCGGCTTGCTTATTACTACTACACCAAATACCAATAGCCTTCAGTCATGGCTTTTCCGTAAAAACTGGCGATCTGCAATTGCTGACCATATGTTTCTTTTTTCGGATAAGACCCTTTCTTCTCTTCTTGTCTTAAATGGATTTGAGATTACAATAAAAAAAACATGGGGTGGAATTGCGGCAGGAATAGCTCCTGGATTTATTAAAAGACCTTTGGATTTTCTTGCCAAAAAAATGGGATTTGGAGATGTGATTGTTATTTTGGCAAGGAAAAAAGTTAATTCAGGCTGCCTGGTTATCGGACAGCCTCAATTTTAGATTTTAAGTTGTCAACATTGATGAAGAGGATATTACCCATGGCCACAAGCTGATTCAGGGTCTGCCTTGATTTCTTATCTGAAATATACCCAGGGTCATCCAGGACATCACTCCATACTTCTATATGATGAAATACCAGATTCTGAGGGATTGTTACATCCGGTTCTATTCCTCCAAGTCTCGCAATTTCGTATAATTTAAAAATATAGTGTATTGAAAAATCATCTATCAGCGTCTGTGGTTTGTCAAACTGTACTGACAGATATTTTGAAAGTCTTCGGGAAATTCCTTTTTTATCAATACTTATTTTAAAATTCTGAGCAAATTTTAACAGATCCTCCATCGTCTCAAGATCAGGCGTGGAGATATAATTTTGAGGGTCTGAAAGAATCTGTTTTAATTGTGATGTTACTGCAACTTCAGCAGTTTTCATCAGTGTATCTGAAATTGGTATTTTTAATGTATCAGTATATTTAAAAGCTTTTTTTAGTTCCTTGAATTTTCCCGAACTATAAAGGTTGCACATTTTTTCTGTATTTGTCATGAAACTGTCAGCTATTTTTAATCGGAGGTCTTCAGGAAGAATTCCGAGGTTTAGAGTAATGTTACCTGGTTTGAAAGAGATATTTTCAAAGTTCTTATTCGGGATTAAAAATTGATAGCTGAAGTCTTCCCCAGTGGTTTGGTCTTTGAGATTTATTATATTATTAGTTTTATCTATTTTCATAAGAATAAATTTACCATATTTTTTGCTGGAGTTATTATTATTGGAGATGTCCGCTATTAAAAAATTTGTTGCTGCTTCTATTTCACCTTGATGTTTGGGTTTAAGAGATAAATATATATCTTTGCCTGTTCCACTTTCTTCAATATTACTTCTGGCTTCTTTCAGATTGTCTAAAAATTTGTCTGTAAGATTTTTTTGGGTAAAATGACTGTATATTTCAATGGCTTTATATGCATACTTAAGATTCTGAACAGGTTCTATTCCTGAAAGTTCCGAAAAAAACCAGCCGCATGAAGTAAAAGTATACATACGGAATTTCTGACCTTCCAGAAGTTTAAATAGTTTTGTTTTATTGATGCTGTTATAAGCTTTTTCTGTGAGTATTTTTGAGGCAAAATTGTCTCTGGATTCTTTATTTGTTAAAACTTTTATATATTTCTTAAGAATAGTCTCAGGATCTATACTGGAAATATTTCTAATCTCCTCTTTGTAGAGTAAGATTAAATCATTGCTTAGAGTTTCATAAGCTTTTCGAACAGGTGTTCTCCATTTCTGGTCCCAACCCTCCTTTCCTCCGGTATTGCATCCACAATTCTTATACCATCTTGAAACACCATGAAAGCAGCTCCAGGAGGTACCTTTGTTTTCTTCGCCATGTTTTAATCTTGCTCTGTAAACCGGGGGATGCTGCTCAAGGTAATATCCATAGTTAGTCAGGGTGAATTTATCACCATCTTTAATTTTTTTAATTAGTGCAGCAAGGCCCATATCTCCAAAGGGTTCATGGTGACCATAGATCTCCCCATCTGTAGCAGTGTGTATTAGATGAGATGTTTCCCTTGAACAGTGTAATCTTTTTAGTTTGTTATAAAGAGTGTTTGCGTCTCTTAAATAGTGTCCAAAACTGATACCCTGAGCAAGAATATTATTGTAGAAAAATACAGCAATTGATCCCCCCTCTCTCTCTATTCTGTATGCTCTCCATGAAGGAACAGGCTGATCCCCCAATAACTGCCATTCATCTGAATCCACTGTTTGAATTGCTTCTGCCTGCCAGGGGGATAAAATAATAAATTTAATCTTTTTCTCAATTAAAATATCGATGATTTTGTAATTTACTGCAGTTTCAGGGAGCCATATACCCTCGGATTCTCTATTAAAGTGGGATTTAAAATCTTCAAGGCCCCATTCTATCTGTATTTCAGCATCCAGAGGTGTATCAAGGGGGAGAATTGTATGATTGTATCCCTGTGCTATTGCATTACCGTGCCCGCCGTTATTTTCTATACTTACCCTGTCTGCATCCTGAATCTTTCTGTATATATTGGGTGCATGCTCTTTAAGCCAGCCCATTAACGTAGGTCCGAAATTAAAGGAGAGATATTCGTAATTATTGACAATATCTTCAATTCTACCATGAGTATCCAGGTATCTTGAAAAGGAGTTTGCTGCATAACATTCTTTGGTTATTCTGCTGTTCCAGTCATGGTATGGATCTGCAGATTTCTGTAACGGTACTATTCCTGTCCATGGGTTTTCTCTGGGGGGCTGGTAAAAATGTCCATGTAATATTATGAAATTCTTCATATCTCAAGTTTCTTATAAATTTTCTTTTCTGTAAAGGCAACAGGTACCATTTTGTCGATACCGTTGCAGTAGAGTGTACCGGATGATGAGAATAATCAGTTATCAGTGAACAATGATCCCTTCGGAAATTGGAGGCTGATGGGTGGGAATGAAGATAGTAGATGAATTATCGTGAAGAGAGAGCTATCCTGGTAATTGTTTCTAAAAGTTCATAAATTTTTGACTCTACTACTGTCGATAAATTCTCACTGTAACTTATATCTTCCGGCTGAACACCTACAATAATAAGGTGCGGATTTATATCCAGTTCTTTTGCCAGTTTAATAAGCTCAGCAATTCCAAAACCATGGGTAGAGAGAGCATCGTTGTTTATACTCAATACTGCTTCATCCGGTGTAAATACTTTAATTGTTCCTGGTAATTGCTTCATCTCAACAGCATCGATAATAATTACTTTTTTATATTCTTTCAGGTATTCTATAAGTCCCAGCCCGTCAGTACCGCCGTCAAGGAGATCAGTTCCATTTGGCAGTTTATAACCGTTTTTATTTTCTTCCAGTAGTCGTATAACTGCAGGACCAATACCGTCATCCCTGCGCAGGGGATTTCCCACGCCGAGAATCAGGGTGTCTTTGTTATTTTTTCCCATCATTTATGAATTCTACATCCAGCAGGTGACATGAACATGAGATACAGGGATCGTAGGCTCGAACCAGCATCTCCATATCCAGTGTAAGCTCTTCCCTTGTACGGTTTCCAAGGGCTGCCGGAACAATGGCCTTCATATCATCTTCTATATTTTGCAGATTTTGAGCGGTAGGAATAACACAGTTTGCTTCAACAATATATCCATTTTCATCGTAGGTGTATTCATGGAAAAGGATACCTCTTGGTACTTCAACAGCTCCTACACCTGTACATTTTTTTAGAACAGGTTTAGCTGGTTCTTCCTGTTGTATTCCCGTATTCAGCATATCTTTAATAATTACTTCACATTCATCTACGATGTGGACAAGTTCAATTAATTGGGCGACAGTATTCATATAGGGATTATAACAAACAGGTTTAAGCCCAAGATCATCTGCAACAGTTTTTGCAGTATTGCTAAGCCATTCATAATTGTTGTTAAACCTGGCAAGAGCACCAACCATGTAGGAGTTACGGCTGAACTTTGCACGTTTTGCTGTAGAATGGGGTACCAGGTACTCGTTTGTAACCTTCCTATAATCTTTGTAGGAAACTTCTCCTTTATCACTGGAAAAAATATTTCCATCTATAAAAGCATATTCCCCCTTTTTATACATAGATATATATTCTGTCTCCCGGGTAAAATCAGGCAGCTGTAAGGTTTTAATCAGTGCAACTCCTGCTAATAGTTCCCCTCTTGAATCCTTAATTCTATCCAGTATCTCCTCTAGCTTTTCGACTGTAGGCATCTTTGTAAATCCGCCAGGTGTTATAGATATTGGATGAACAAGTCGGCCTGCTATCATGTCCCCAATGTCATGTCCCAGTTTTTTAAGTTTAAGTGCAGAAAGAACTACATCTTTATGGGTGGAGATTAATGGAAAAACAGAATTGACACCAACAAAATCAGGAACAGCCAGAAAATAAACATGAAGCACGTGAGACTCAAAATACTGTCCCATGTCCAGTAAAGTTTTGAGCTGCCTGTTTTGCTTTGAGATCTCAATTCCAAAGGCATCTTCTGTAGCCCGTACAGATGCAAGTTGATGACCTACTGAACAGATGCCGCATATCCTGGATGTAATTATTGATGCTTCAGTATAGTGGCGTCCCTTGAGCATTGCTTCAAAAAATCGCGGTGCTTCAACTATTTCAAGTTTACACTCTTTAACAATTCCATTATCAACATCGATCTTTATATTTCCATGTCCCTCGACCCGGGTAATATGGTTTACATCAATTTTAATTGTTTCGCCCATGTTATACCTCCTTGTTTTCTTCAGTCATGAAGAGATTCATTGAGTCGATGATGAGGTTCATATCGAGCCCGTATTTTTCCATAATGTCTTTTTGTGAATTGATATTGGGGTTTGGTATAAGGCCCCGGCATCCTATACATACACCACCGCTGGAAGTGCATACAGAATTGCAGCCTGCTCTTACAACAGGTCCTAAACAAGTTTTTCCAAGTTCGTATACACATATGTTTTCATTCATTTTGCATTCAACACAAACTGGGTAAGTTGGTAGTCCAGGGGCTTTACCCAGTACCAGATTTTTTACAACTTTAACAAATTCTCCGACATCCACCGGGCAACCTGGGATAAAGGCATCTACCGTAATTGCTGCCGATATAGGCATGGCCTTTTTATTTGTTTCATACAGTGTTGGATTATCAGGATAAACTATTCTCTGAATGTCTTCTCTTGTCTGGTTGTTTCTAAGACTATTGATCCCTCCTATATGGGCGCAGGCTCCCAGAGCAATTACAACACCTGCAGTTTCTCTTATCTTTTTGAGTCTCTTCAAATCTTTATCTCTGGAAAAACTTCCTTCTATAACAGCAATGTCATAGGTGTCGGATTTTTCACTCATTGCTTCTCTGAACTCTACAATATCAATGATATCCAGAAGTTCCAGAAGTTCGGTCTCCAGGTTTAAAATTGACAGTTGACATCCCTCACAGGATGTAAAGTCAAAGAAAGCTACTTTTGGTTTACTCATTACAGTGCCTCCTCTTTATCTTCGATGTCAGAGAACCGGTAAACTGGTCCTGTCTGGCATACATAAATATCATCAATCTGGCAGTGGCCGCATTTCCCGACACCGCATTTCATTCTTCGTTCCAGAGAGACATACATATTATCAGTGGTGAGTTTGTGCCTCTTAAGAGTCTGTATTACAAATTTATACATTACAGGCGGCCCGCAGATTATAGCAGTTGTATTAAGGTGATCAAATTTTGCCATAGGTATCAGATCTGTTATTACACCCGTATTTTTAAGCCACTTGTTATTTCCGACATCAACTGTTTCAAGAAGCTCAATATTACCACCCAGTTCGGAAATATATTTAAGTTCATCTTTGTACATCTGATCTTCCGGGGTTCTGCATCCGTATAAAATAGAAATCTTTTTGTACTTCTCTGGATGTTTCAGTGTTAAGTTTATTAATGATCTTAAGGGTACATAACCTATACCTCCGGCTATGTAGAGGATGTGCTTTCCCTCCATCTCTTTTTGTATCTTTTCATCAAATCCGTGTCCGAAGGGACCTCTGATAAAGAGATGATCACCTGTTCCCAGGGTATGTAATTTAATTGTAACATCACCTACAGTTCTTACAACCATCTCAAAGCGATTACCGTAACTTGGTGGAGATGAAACAGAAATTGCTGCTTCTCCGATACCCAGAATTGAAAGCTGAACAAACTGTCCTGGATCGTGACCCAGACTTCTGCCATTATCGAACTCTACTTCAAAGAACTTCTCATTTTCAGTGAACTGCTCTACCTTGGTTATAGTGACTTTTTCCGGCAAGTAGAGATCATCATTTTTTTCCTCTAATTTTAATGCCCTACTGGTTTTAGTTAATTCCTCTACAATTGTAACAGGAGAAATATCTGCAAGACAGGCTCTGACACAACGGCCGCAGCCAATACAGACTGCCTGATTGTGTTTTTTCATAAGAAAGTTAAACTTTCTGTTAATCCTGTGTTTTACTCTGTTTTCAACTTCCTCTCTAAAGTTTTCACCCCCGGCAACTTCTGCAAAACTCCGAAGCATACATGCATCCCAACGGCGAAGTCTGTCACCGACCTTCATGCTTAATGCCAATTCATCAACTACATCAAAGCAATAGCAAGTAGGACAAACCATTATGCACGATCCACAGCTTAAACATCTTTCTGCTTCTGTTTCCCAAATTTTATGATGTGTGTTTTCTTCAAATATCTCCGGGAGGATATCAAGATCCTGGAATGGACCTCCGGCTTTTGCGAAGGCTTCTTTCTTTTCGATATTGAACTTTGCCAGAGCTGCGTAATCAAGCAGGCTGGAGTCAAAATAGCTTTCTGCAAAATCTTTACCTTTCTCAGTTATGACCGAAGATGAAACGGCGTTGCTTCAGGCAGCCTTTTGGGGCCGTTTGGATATTGCCGAGATGCTGATC
>CBDVAD010000118.1:0-8921 GCA_965371875.1 uncultured bacterium | reverse complement strand
GAGAAACTATTAAGATTCCCTTTTCATACAGTGTAGAGTATCCTGAAAAAATGGTAGTAGGTGGATTGGAATAATAAAGACAGGTTCCATTAATTATCTCTTTCGCTTTTTAAATACCTTATCAGAACTTCGAATACCTCCTCCGGGGTGTTCTTTTCGGCAATAATCTCACCGAATTTGGGGTGGCGGCCCTGTTTACCTCCTTCATAAATACGTACTCCTGATTCTGAAAGAGAGATAGCATTAGTAGGACAAATATCCCTGCACTTAATACAACCGAGGCACTTGTTTCTGTCGAATATGGGAGGTCCTCCATCTACAGTTATAGCCATGTCCGGGCAGACAACCTCACATTCACCGCAGGCAGTACATAAATCAGGCTCAACATCCGGTTTAACAAACCCTACTAGTCCTATGTTTGCTGTATAGGGTTTAGAGCATCCGTTTGGACAACCTGCAATAACAACGGATATTTTATGATGTCGGAGGATCTTCTCTGATCTGATTGTTTTTTTAAGCTTTTCTGAGATCTTATTTTTCTCAAGCCAGTCAGCAGTCATTGATTCCCATTTTGTGGATTTAATAAGGAGATTCGGACAGTTCCTTTGTTCACCCTGACAGGCTGTTAATATAACCATATTATCATTTTGGGACAGAGCTGGTTTGGATAGATCTTTTTTCATACGATGCGATGTTAGTATTATTTTCCAGGTTCTGCAAGTAGTTCTTTTTCTCCTGAATATAAAATTGTAAATAAATCTTGACTTTTATTTTGTCTGATATTAATGTATGTATAGGGTAGGGGGGTATAGTATATGGCAAATAAGAAAAAAACAGAGGGTAAAAGAGTAGCACACCATCCATATGAAACGAAATCAGATATGATTACGCGTCTTAGTAGAATTGAAGGACAGATTAGAGGTATCTCCCGGATGATAGACGAAAATGTCTATTGTGATGACATTTTAAATCAGTTCCTCAGTGTTGATGCTGCTATCAACGGTGTAAGAAAGACTTTGCTGGAAGCTCATATGAAAAGTTGTGTAGTAGAACAGATTCAGGAAGGAAAAGTTCAGGTTATTGATGAATTACTTGTCACCATTGGTAAAATGACAAAGTAAAAACAACAGGCCTGGTCGGAACTTCGTTCCTGCTCGGCTATGCAACCTAAGGAGTATTATGGAAATTATTCAGTTGGATATAGAAGGAATGACTTGTGCCTCATGTGTGGCCCATGTTGAAAAAGGTATAAAAAATGTTGGTGGTATTGATATGGCAACTGTCAACCTTGCTACAGAAAAAGCAACTGTCAGTTATGATCCTGAAACAGTTGATATTGATTATATAATTAATGCGGTTTCAGATGCCGGATACAGAGCTTCTGTTTATAGTGGAGAAAATGATGAGAGTGAATTAAAGAGGGTTCAAAATGAGAAAAAGCTGAAAAATCAGTTAATTTTATCCTCTTTATTAAGTTTCCCATTGATAATGGCTATGTTTGCAGGACTTTTTAAAATTAAAGGCTTGATGTTTCTTCATAATCCGGTGCTTCAATTGATATTAGCTACACCTGTTCAGTTTTATATAGGCTATAGATTTTATAAGACTGCTTATAAGACAATAAGGTCCGGTAGTCCCGGTATGGATGTACTGGTTGCTCTTGGAACTTCCGCTGCTTATTTTTTCAGTATTTTTAATGGTTTTATTGCGGAGCGTGCAGGGGTTGAAAGTTCAGGGCTCTATTTTGAAGCATCAGCCGTAATTATTACCCTTGTATTGCTTGGTAAATATCTGGAAATGAGAGCAAAGGGGAAGACTGCTGAAGCAATAAAAAAACTGATGGGTCTTCAGCCTAAGAATGCCAGTGTTGAACGGGATGGGGAGGTTGTTGTTATTCCTATTAGTGATGTCCTTCCCGGAGATATCGTCCATGTAAAGCCTGGCGGGCGAATTCCTGTAGATGGGAAGGTTGTCAGTGGGAATACTTCTGTTGATGAGAGTATGATAACAGGTGAAAGTATGCCTGTAGAAAAGCTGGTTGGAGATTCCCTTGTTGGTGGAACAATCAATTCCTATGGTTCTGTACGTTATGAGGCTACTCATGTCGGGAAGGACTCTGTACTGGCCCGGATTATTTCTGTGGTGGAAGAGGCCCAGGGGTCAAAAGCTCCTATACAGAAGCTTGCAGATAAAGTAGCCGCTATTTTTGTTCCTGTTGTTCTGGCAATAGCTCTTGTAACATTTCTTATATGGTGGCTGATATTAGGGTCCCTTACAAGTGCAGTCGTTTCAGCTGTTGCTGTCCTGGTTATTGCCTGTCCCTGTGCTTTGGGATTGGCTACTCCAACTGCTATTATGGTTGGAACAGGAATCGGTGCACAGCGTGGAATACTTATCAGAAACGGGGAAGTTCTGCAGCTTGCAGGTAAACTGGATACAGTTGTTCTGGATAAGACAGGAACTGTGACAAAGGGAAAGCCTGAACTTCAGGAAGTTATTACTTTTGCAGATTTAGCAGAAGATGAACTTCTTCAAATTGCAGCTTCACTGGAAAATAATTCGGAACATCCACTGGCGATGGCTGTTGTAAATGCAGCTGAACTGAAGAGTATTTCATTAATTGATAATTCAAATTTCAAAGCAATTCCGGGTAAGGGTATTCAGGGTGAAATATCAGGACAGTCATATCTGCTGGGAACTGAAGATTTTATGGTTTCCAATGGAATAAAAATTGACCAGGTTATAGAGAAAAAATCAGTTCTTGAATCAGAGGGACGTACGGTAATGATTCTTTCAATGAAATCAGAAAAGGATGGCAATTCATTTCCTGTCGGTCTGATTTCAGTAGCAGACAGTATTAAAGATCATTCTGCAGAGGGTGTGAAATTATTAAAAGATCTTGGTCTTAATGTTTTTATGATCACTGGTGATAATTATAGAACAGCAAAAGCTATTGCCCATACAGCTGGAATTGAGAATATTCTGGCAGGAGTATTACCTGAAGGTAAGGCAGAAGAGGTTAGAAAGCTCCAGGAAGCCGGAAAGGTTGTTGCTATGGTTGGTGATGGCGTTAACGATGCACCGGCACTGGCCCTGGCTGATATCGGGATTGCCATGGGAGAAGGATCAGATATTGCTATGGAATCTGCTGATGTTACTTTAATGAGAGGGGATTTAAGAGAAATATCCGCAGCCATATTAATTTCCAGGAAAACAATGAGTAAAATAAAACAGAATCTTTTCTGGGCCTTTTTCTACAACACAGTTGGAATTCCCTTTGCCGCTATGGGATTTCTTAACCCCATAATAGCCGGAGCTGCTATGGCATTCAGTTCTGTATCGGTAGTTTCGAATTCACTTAGTCTAAAAAAGTTTAAAGTTTCACGATCTCAGCAACCTAAGGAGACAAACATGGCAACAATAATCAAAGTCGAGGGAATGACCTGTAATCATTGTAAAATGAGTGTAGAGAAAGCCGCAATGAATTTGGAGTCAGTAAAAGAAGCAGTTGTGGATCTTGATAAAAAGGAATTGGCAATAACTTTTAGTGAAGGTGGAAGTGATGTTGAAGAAATAAGGGCTGCAGTAACAGAAGCTGGATATGCGCCTGTATAGTACCCCTTCTGAATGTTGGAATCTCTCCACTACTTCAGATGACGATATTACCTCTGACTGCTTTTTATCTTGTTAATAAAAGAGCCAATTTTAAAACTTAAAAAATTTTAAAATCGGCTCTGGTTTTATTTATTCTGATACTTTCTTTACGCCAGTAGCACAAGGACCTTTTCTTCCTTCACCTACTTCAAATTCTACTTTATCACCTTCGTCGATAAAGCCCTGTACTTCGTTTGTATGTACAAATAAGTCGTCTCCGCCTTCCTGCTGGATAAAACCATATCCTTTTGATGAATTAAACCATTTTACTGTTCCAGTTGCCATTGTAACCTCTTAAGTTCTCATTGAAATTTTATTCATGCTATTAAAATACTGTTAATTAATCAATGGTGCTTTTTGTGATTCACTGGAATATAAATTTTTTTCCAAAGTAACCATGACAAAATGGCCTGTAATTAATGTTATGCACTAATATTATAGATTTTTTCATGCCTGATATGCCTAATATAGGTATTAATTATGATAAAATGGATTTTTTCTATAAAATAGCCCTATAGATCCATACTGTCTTATTTCTATGCAAATACAGGGTACTTTACTTTTCTTTCCCTTTTATGTTATGTTCCAGTCTCAAATGTGTTAACTTCCGGTCTATAACCATATAATAAATAATAAATACAAGCTTTGCCTGGACTGGAGCAAATTAAATTTGCAGGCTTGCCTGGTCGGGACTTCGTCCCTGCTCGGCTATGCAACCTTGTTTAGGAGAAATAAATGAAATTCGAAGAACTGGGTTTAAAACCCGAGCTTCTTAGAGCTGTTGACTCTAAGGGCTACAAAAAAACTACGCCTATTCAGGCTCAGGCTATCCCTGCAATAATTAAGGGTAAAGATGTATTGGGAGGGGCCCAGACTGGTACTGGAAAAACAGCTGCCTTTGCTCTTCCCATTCTCAATCGACTCAGTAATAGGGCTGCAGAGTCAAGGCACCCAAGGGCCCTCATTCTTACACCAACAAGAGAATTAGCGGATCAGGTTGGTGAAAGTTTTATTGATTATGGTAAATTTCTTAGCTTGCGGTCAATAAAAATCTATGGTGGAGTAAAAATAAATCCCCAAATCACTAATTTACGAAATGGAACTGATATCATCATAGCAACACCAGGTCGTCTTCTGGATCATTTACAGCAGAAAACTATAAATCTTTCCAGAGTTGAAATACTGGTGCTTGATGAAGCAGATCGAATGCTCGATATGGGTTTTATCAATGATATAAAAAAAATACTCAGGTTTCTTCCTTCAGGGCGTCAGAATCTTCTTTTTTCTGCAACCTTTGGGAACGATATAAAAGCTCTTGCAAAAGGAATTCTTAAGGACCCTGTTTCTGTAGAAGTAGCAAAAAGAAATGCTGCTGCTGATAAAGTTGAGCAATTAATTCACTATGTTGATAAAAACCAGAAAAGACATATGCTGGCCCATCTAATAAAGGAAGGATCCTGGTACAGGGTTCTGGTTTTTGTAAAAACCAAGCATGGAGCTAACCGTTTGGCTTCTCAATTTAATAAAGAGGGTATACCCTCTGCAGCTATTCATGGCAATAAAAGCCAGGCAGCAAGAACACGTGCTCTAAAAGAGTTTATTAAGGGTGATATTCAGGCACTAATTGCCACGGATGTTGCTGCCAGAGGTCTTCATCTGGAAGATTTAAGCCATGTTGTCAATTTTGATCTGCCGAATATTCCTGAGGATTATATCCACCGTATAGGTCGAACAGGCAGGGCCGGTAAATCCGGTATAGCTATCTCTTTGGTTTCACATGAAGATAAGCAGCATCTTCAAAGGATTGAAAGGCTGTTAAAGAATACAGTCCCTGTCGGTCGGGTAGATAGTTTTAAACCTGTTTTTTTACCAGCTGAAAAAAATGATAGACCTGCAAGAGATAATCATGCCGGAAAGTCGAATAATAGAGCTACTCATAATAATAAACCCAGGAAATTTAAACCCAAAGGTAAGGGAATGGGTGCCTTTGGTCCCAAAGAGAGTGGTCCGGGGAGACGACGCAGACAATCTGCATAACTTAAACAGGCCTGAAATCTATTATTTCAGGCCTTACTTTAATGTTGGCATCCCTGTACCAATCTTGACTTCCCTATAAAATTGAATAAAATATAATACAGATCTCTTGTAAGGAGGGAATATGATATCTTTTATTGCAAAGTTGATTGTAGCTCTTAACAGCAACTCCCGGCCATCAGAACTGGCTTCGGGAATTGCTTTTGGTTTTTTGTTGGCCTTGATCCCCGGGGGAAATCTTTTATGGATCGCCCTTTTTATAATCGCCTTCTTTCTAAAGCACAATATTTCTGCTTTTCTATTTAGTCTTGGGATATTCAGACTTTTTATTTCAATTTTTGACTCTCTACTGGATCGTATTGGTGGAACATTGCTGGAATTTCCAGCTCTGCAGGATTTTTTTACTAATTTCTATAATACTCCTTACCTTTCTTATACCAACTTTAATAATACAATTGTAGCTGGTGGATTTGTTTTAGGATTTGTTCTTTGGCTTCCCATTTTCTTACTTTTTATTGTTTTAATAAAAATTTACAGAAAAAAAATTGCTCCTAAGGTCGCGGAAAGCAAGTTTGTAAAGACGTTAAAGAAAATACCAATTATTTCCAAACTGACTTCATCCATCCGGAAATTATCGGTATTGGCTTCCTAGATGTTAAAAACAGAGGACATGTGCATATGAAAAAGAGTAAAATTCCTGGAATATTTCAGAAAAAATACAGTAGTAAGGCCCTGAATAAGAAAATCATAAAAAGGATACATATTCCTAAAGATAGAGAGATTATCCGTGATCTGTTTGTAAAAAACAGTGATGGTAAAATGGAGATAGTTCAGGACATTCCCAAAGATGTTCTTATACGCTTAAAGCCAATGGCAAAATCTATTAAGAAGAACAAGGGTATGGTTTCCCGGTGGAAAGTATCTATTCTTATTTTTATTGTTGTGGTCATACTAATTTTTAATTTCTTCTTTAAAGATAAACTGGTTACCAATGCTGTAGAATCGGGGCTTGAATCTGTTTTCAAAGCAGATGTTAAAATTAATAAACTTAAAATTTCTCTCCTTAAAGGAACTATTTCCTATCATTCCCTGGCAATAGCTGATGCTGGAAATACCTCCCGGAATCTTATTGAAACCGGATTTGCCGAATTTGAAATTAGTATCGAGGAACTTACAAAAAAGCGTATCAGGATAAAAGAGATGTCCATGACAGAGGTTAAGTGGGATACCCTCAGAGAAATTGATGGAGCTCTGGGAGAATCTGTCCCGTCTGAAAATGGTAAAAATGGTGGTGGGATTAGCAAAGCAATTGATGTTTTAGCCTTGGATTCCGGTGAAATCGATTTTAAAGCTCTCCTCGAAGATCAGAAGAGTAATCTGACGTCTCTAAACCTTATAAATAAGGGGAATGAAGAAATTGATGCTTTTACTCAAGAGTGGGAAGGGGTTTATTCAGAGAAGGATAAAGAGATAAAAGATCTTACTGCAGATGTTGAGGAATTAAAATTACTGTCTATTCAGGATACTGGTTCTATTAAAGAAGGACAGGCAATTGCACAGCAGATAAAGGATTTATATCCGAAGGTAACAAATACAAAAGATGGATTGATAGCGCTTCAACATGATTTTATAGAAGATAAAAACAGTCTTTTGGATCTGAAAGAGATGATTAATAGTGCAGTTGATGATGATATTGCATATTTAAATGGAATGTTGGATTTTTCATCTGGAAATATACGCTCACTGGCCTCTGATGCTGCAGAAAAATATATACGAAATCGTTGGAACGACTATTATGAAAAAGGTTTGAAAGCTCTGGAAGTTTATGAGAGATTTCAGGATATAGAAAAAAAAGAATCTAAAGAGAAAAAGGGTTTTCAAAGGAACAGTGGTAGAATTATATCTTTTCTCAGCCCGGATAATCCCGGCTTTCTTATTGAGCATATTCTTCTCTCCGGAGGTGACAGTACTTCCGGTACTTTTACGACAGAAATTCGAACAGTGACCAATGAACCGGATAAACTGACCAAAGGCTTAACCTTTCTGATAGACTGGGGAAGTGGAAAATCTACCATTAAGATGGATGGAGTTCTGGATATGAGAACAGATACAGAGATCCCGTTTTTAATGGAAATAGAGTCACCGGGTAATCTATTTTCTATGGAAGATGGTATAGCTGTCATGAATATAAGCAGTCTGAGCAGTAAAGCAGAAATTAATGGAATATCCAAATCTGTCAAAGGTGAAAATAGAGTTATAACTACATTAGAGATCATTCTTACAGAATTAGATATACAGCAGGAGAATGAAGAAGGATTTATATCTGAAGCAGTCAGGGATATTCTGTCAGATATGGACCGTATTGATCTCATGGCTGAAATTCTTATTAACAGGGACGGTCTGGAAGCAGTAAGGGTTGAATCTGATTTAGATGATATTCTGGCTGACCGGATAGGAGGATATTTAAAAGAGAAGGCTGAAGATACAGAAAAGGATCTTAGGAACAGCCTTGATGAGTACCTTTCCTCCTCGCTGGAAGAAAATCAGGTTCTCCAGTCCTCAGTCTCAGCACTGGATGTTAAGTCTATAGATCAGATTTCATCAGTAAATGATCTGGAAAAAAATCTGGATAATAAACAAAATGAACTTGAGGATCAGGCAAGTTCAATATTATCTGAACAGGAAGCAGAAGCTGCAAGACTTAAGGCTGAAGCAGAGAAAAAAGCACAGGATGAGGCATCTAAATTAATTGAACAGGCAACAGATAAGATAAAAATACCCGGGTTTTAAACAGCCTTGAATTATATGTTCCTTTCTAAAAGTTCTCTTGATTATCTAATCTTCCAGCATTCTTTTTGACGCAAAGAGAGGTGCACTGGTTAGATTTATTCCCAGTTTTCGTAAACCGGCTTCATCCCCCGCAGAAGGTAGGTGTGTCAAATGAACTTCACATCCCCTTAGGTTCATCAGGCAGTCAATTGCCTTTTGAGCTGCAGGATTGTTAGCTGCTGAAATAGCAAGTGATATAAGAACCTCATCCAGGTCCATACTGATCCTTCGTCCATCCAGGACCTTGTCCTTTAGATATCTTACTGAACTCATGATATTTTCCGGAAGCAGATGAATATCTTTAGGAATTCCGGCCAGATATTTTGTTGTATTCAGAATTAATGCTGATGCTGCATGAAGAATCTCAGAATTGGATCCGGTAATAATAGTACCATCTTTAAGTT
>CBDVAD010000117.1:0-8952 GCA_965371875.1 uncultured bacterium | reverse complement strand
GACTCCATATCAATTCTCAGGGAAATTATCCTTAAGAAAAAACACAGAATCGAGCTTCTAAAAAATGACCTTGAAAGTGCATCACCTATGGCTATACTCCAGAGAGGATTTGCTGTAATTACAGATAAAAAAACTGATAAACTTATAAAATCTGCAAAGAAACTTAAGCCGGGACAGATGATAAACATCCGCTTTGCAAAAAACAGTGCTTCCGCAGAAATTAAGGAGACTTGAAATGAAAAGTTTTGAAGAAAGACTTACAAACCTTGAAGAATTGAATGAAAAAATGAGGGACGGGGATGTTGCCCTTGACGATGCAGTAAAGATATTTGAAGAAGGAATCAAACTTGCAAAAGGACTTGAAAAAGATCTTGCAAAGATAGAAAGGAAAATTGAAATTCTGGTAAATAAACCGGAAACAGATAATGAGGAACCCAATCTTGAATTATTTGACGGGATGGACGGTTGACAGTTATCAGTTAACAGTTAGCAGTTATTAATCTGTTTACTGTTTACTGTTAACTGTTAACTGTTCAGAGAGGATTATTTTATCACCTACTTTAACATTGGAGCGTTTGAAGGAGCCGGAAGGAAGCTCAAGGGCATATCGTACCGAATGAGTGGACTTTACAGGGGTCAGTGATTCCGGTTTCAATTGGTGTATCTCTTTAATAATACCATCTTTGGCAACGAAAGCGATTGACAATGGGATATAGGTATTCTTCATCCAGAAACTAAGCTTTCTATCTTCCTCATAGATAAAAATCATCCCTTCATCTGATCTCAGGGACTCCCTGTACATCAGCCCCCGGGATTGCTCCTCCCGGGTTCGTGCTACTTCTATATGATAAATATCGTTTCCAACAGTAATGGAAACTATTTCTTCTTTTTCAGAACACCCGGCTAAAAATAGGATAATTACAGCTGCAAAAATAAAAGAATGTTTATTCATTTTTGACCAAACCGTTTATCCTTCTTATCGCGAGAGTATATGAACTGTCATATTGACTGGCTATGCTTTCCGGCTTCTCTACATTTCCATAGTAATAAAGTGCAGATTCTATCATCCCGTATTCTTCTGCAATACGCCCAAGTACATACCAGTCATCAGAGGATGGTTCACTGGAACCTGATAAGGCCATAACCCGGTCCAGAGTATTACGGGCCTCTTCACATCGCCCAAACTCAGCATACAGAGCAGCAAGAGTATGAAGAATAGCAGTATTACTGTTGTTTGACATATTTACAGCCTTTCTTGCATATTCAAAGGCTGAATCGTCAACTACCGGTTTAAAAAGATACATCCAGGCTACAGCATTGTAAAGCCGGGCTGTCAATCTGTTTTTATCTTTAAGATCCTGAAAAATTCTATCTACCGAATTAAAATCCAATCTTGAAAAATGACTGTTTATTAACATATCTATTGCAATATCATCTTCATCGTCCTCTTCAAGTCGATTACCTGCAAGAGCCTCAAGCTCTTTATGCAAACCAAGATTCAGCATTGATCGTAATAGCACAGACCAGGCAAAATCTGATTCCGGATATTCATTGTAAAGCCAGGAAGCTGATTTGTACTGCCCATCAAAATTATCGCCAGTCTGATATGCAAAATAGAGGGCATAATAAAACTTGTTTAAAGTGAAATTATTATTATCATCCAAAAGGCCGGACTCCAAAATAGAAACGGCTTTGCCGGACAAGGTTTTATCTGTAGCAAGTATTGATGCTGCAGCAAGTTCCATAGTTCTTATATCGGATTTATCATTGCCCCGTTTCTTCCAGAAGCCCTGAACAGGATGTCCATAGAGAGGTTCATCCCCCTCTCTGACAAAAGAGCTATAGTCCTTTATAAACCAGTCCAGCCAATTGGAGGCTGGATTTAGTTTTCCGGCATTCAGATATTCAAGAATAACACTTCCTACAGGTTCACGGAAGCTGTCTGTAGCTGCAATCTTTAACTTAGAACCAATTTTTCTAATATAAAAATTGGAATCAAGGTTTGTACCAAGACCTGTCTGGATAAGTTTTAGATGATACCCTCCAATGGCATCTTTCCGGGTTTGGAATTTAATATCCGACAACATCAGATCCAGAATGACCTCAAGGGACATCCCGGCCCTTATACTTTCGTTTCTTAAAGACCACCATTCTGAATGAAAATTATTGTTAAAATCTTTATTCATAGCCCGCTCATATAAATCTGCACTTACAATATCTTTCAATTCCCTAAAATCAGAACCATTGGATATATACAAAGCCTTATAAAATCTCTTTACAAGGGCTTCAGGATCTTCTGGGTTATATATAATTTCTTCAAATGGAACAGTACCTGCAAGAACGCCGGCTCTGGATTCAAGAGACATTGCATCTGAAGACCCTTTGGCAGCCTCTTTAAGCAGCACTGAGGCCGAAGTATAATCCCGTATATGAATAAGTAATTCCCCTGCACTGGAAAGGATCCGTCTTTTATCAACAGCATTCCCTGTTTTTGATGCTTCACCAAAGGCCTCATCAAATTTCCCCGCTGCAGCAAAGGCTACAACTTTGTAAAGAGTAACTGTCTTCTGATTTTCAAGTTTTCCAAGAGCAGTTCCCAGCTCTTCCCAGTCCTTAAGATAGAGAAGATCCGTAATAATATTTATATCCATTCCATTATCAACAAGCTTATCGCCTATTTTTTTATATGTCTCAATTGCCTCCCGAAGGTTTCCATTACTGTATCGCAGACCGTTGTCATCATACTCAAGAAGAATTGCCAGATTCGCATAGTTGGACCATTCCTCAGTATCAATTTCTACAGCCTTTTTGTAGGCAGCTATTGCTCCATCCCTGTCATAACCAGGACCGAAGCGTGCACCAAGTTCATCGTGTTGAAGAATCCAGGCCAGCTTACTGAAAGCCTGTTCTGATTCTCCATTGAGTTCCACAGCCCTTTCGGCTGCTAATCTTGCATCAAGACCAAGTCCTGCTTTTAAGAGAGCCTCTGCCAGTCTTATTAAGTGGATCTCCTTTTCAGGCTCCCGCTTACTTACAGCCTTTAGATAATCGATAGAGCCCCTGTAATCGCCTTCTGCCAGGAGCTTCTCTCCAATATGATCAAATACGATAAGAATTGGATTTTCTTTGGAAAAACGGATAACTTCTTCTCTTGTTAATTCAAAATCCTGAGCAGAAACCAACCTCTTTCCTGAACTTATAGTGAGCACTGCTTCTACAATTTCATCAGTCATTGTAAAATGTTTCTCTACAGTGATATCACCAAGATTGATAATTTCTGATTCCGGAAGTTCCCGTAAAGCGAACCCCACGGGAGGATTGACTGTATATCTTGTTTCAAAAGTAAATGGTCTGTAAAAATAGTAATCATCTTTACGCGTATCATCATCTTCTTCATCATCATCTTCTTCATTCTCTGCAAGAAAAATACCTGGAAGACGATTTACCAACTCTCCCTGCATAATGGCACCACTGGCCTGGGAATTTTCTGTAACACCCATTCCTGCACCTTCTATTTTCAATGTTACATTAAAATGTTCATCAAAATCTTCTGTATCACTGTACTCAAAACCTGTGTTCTCACCAAAACGATAGGCCCTCTGTATATATTCATCAATACTTAAATTTATATCATCTTCCTTCATAAACAGATATCTGCTTCTATAGGTACTGTCTTCAGCACCAAAGTAGGTTGTCGTTTCCAGTACATCTGCAAAACCTGTATCATTTAAGAAATACTCAATATTTCTAACAGTTTTATTATCTGCCGCAGTAGAGACTGATGTTTTTACCAGACTGGTTGTCAGTGGAGATGCAATAAGTGCCCATCGATTTTGATCACTTAAAGGAAGATAACCATCAAAAGAAAACTCTGAAGTTGGATCGATCCAAAAGGGATCGGCCCCTCCGATATAGACTATTGCATGATTAAAACCACTAAGTCCGGGAAGAGAAGGATCAACATCTGTTGAAGAACCAGCTCTTAGAAGTGCCACCCAGGCATCAAAACCGGCTTCTCTCATCATGGTAGTAACTATTACAGCCTTATCCTTACAGTCACCAAATCCCCGTTCCAGAGTTATCTCCGGTGTTGAGGGTATGATTGATCCGGTCCCAAGCTCCAGACCGGTATACCTTATCTCTCTGTTCAGCCACTCGGTAATACTCACAGCAGTGTCATGAGCATTATCCCCGGCAAGAACCTTTAATTCATCACTAAAATTCGCTGATATCAGCTTTTCTTCAATCAAATCTGAATATACTTTTGCAATTTTACCCCAGGAAGTTCCGGTTGAAAATCCCAGAGAAACCCAGCGTGGATGATCCATAGGCAAGCCTGATTCAATTTCGACCGCAACAGGTACAAGAGGATATTCAAAAACATAGGTTTTAATACCCTTGTCATTACTTATACGCGGATTCAGATCTTCTTTTAATGAAACTTTATAATTAAATGTAAGATTCTCCGGCACATCTATAATGACTCTATTCATCGCTATTGGATTGGAACCTTCAAAATACCAGGATCTGGAGATTCCTGTATCATATTTAGGTACTGAGTTTACCATAGTTGTTTCCTCTTCCACTATGGAACCAACAGTTACCCTGGGGAAAGGGGCCTGAAGCAGCTTTCGATCAGAATAGATATTTGCTATATCACTGCTTTCGGTGCTCTCAATTATATGATCCTCTGCAAGAAAGTATGAATTACCATCAGGGTTTGTAACCCTTGCTTTTATTAAAGGTCTGGACTGGTTCCATGGGGTCCAGGAAACCTGCGTACTTGACCAGTTATCAATTCCGCTTTGATCAAGAATTTTATAAACCCACTTATATTTTGAAACTAAACTTCCATCTTCTGCAAATGTGAAGGTTCCTTCGGAAAGAAGGATACGAACACCATGCTCCCCTTCCATAACAAAGGCATCTGCTGCATTGGACATCTCATCATAGGATGCCTCAAAGGGGGATATCTCCCAGGGAAGATCACCGGAAGCCAGTGTTGTATTATTTCCCGGTATTGTAGTACAGCTGAAAATAAAAAGAAGAAGAAGAACTGGAAGAATACGTATATATTTTTTCATTGGTACTCCAAAGATTACTATTTAATTCAGAGGATGTAATAAATTACGTCCCACCTAACAATTGACACAGGAACAACAGGTGCCTATTCAAAAACAGGGCAGGCGCGAGGCCTGCCCCTACGGGATTAAAATTAACACTTTATTCGGGAAGAAACAACAAATGGCGGTAAATATTGTATTTTAGGCAGGTATTTTATTATTAAACGTGTCAGGGACAATATATTAAAGAGGGCAGACGCGAGGCCTGCCCCTACTTGAAAAATAATTAAATTAAGGCTTCCATCCCCTTACGTTCAATTATATCCAATAATTTTTTTGATGCTCCGGCAGGCCGTTTTGTACCTTGCTCCCATTTTTGAACAGTTGATGGACTTATATTAAACAAGGAAGCAAGGGCTGCCTGACTTAATCTCAACCTTTTACGAATTGATATAATATTTTCCGGTGTATACTCTTTAACATCCGCAATACACAGATTTTGAATATTCTTCATTGTAATTTCATCAATAATACCACTATTCTTAAGATCCACTACAGTACTGGTAATTGATTCAGCTATTGTTTCTCTCATCACTTGACCTCCACAAAATCACCATTTGAAATCGCACTGTTGATTTCAGATTCAGACAATGACAGTAGAACCTTAGCAAGCTCTTTAAAAGCAAAAAGTTCCTTACCTGTCAGATTTGCTTTCTCACTCTTTGCAAATCCATGAATAAAAATTGCTCTATCCTCACGTTTATAACAGATAATTGTTCTGCCGCTGCCGCTTTTTGAAAACATGTCCACCCAAACTGGCATCAAAGAGACCCGCTTCAACTTCTACCAAAGCATTTACAAGTTCAAGAGCAGGCAGGTTTTGTTTTTTTGCCCATTTGGCGAAATGTTTTGTCATTAATCGCTTCACTTTTAATATAACACCTAGTCCTATAGCAGTCAATAAACTATGCTATAATCAAGCAGATCAGGTTTACGCATACGAACGGATCATAGCATAAAGGGCAGACGCGAGGTCTGCCCCTACGAATTGGATCATATATGGGTAGGTATATATCCCCTTCTGGGTAGGCACAAGGCCTACCCCTACTTGACTACCATTACTTTTCTATATTCGTCTATTCCCGGACCGGTAAATCTTACAAAATAGATTCCTCTTACAACGATGGCATTATTTCTGTTTTTTCCATCCCAGGTTGTTGTATAGTCCCCTGCATTTTGTCTGCCTCTGTGAAGAATATCTATAAGGTCACCTGCCAGGTTGAATACCTGTATGGTTATCATACCGCTCTTTTCAAGAATGTAGTGCAGCTCTGTTTTCTCTCCCTTTGTGGGATCGATTACGTTGTCCAGGATGGATACCCTGGAGGGCTGTTCTATTACGTCCCGGATTAAGAAAGACCATGGGCGGACTGTGCGGTACCATGTTGGGGAGGTTGGATTTGCTAACCTTCCAGTATACAGTGGGAATGCCCCATTTGGTATACGGAAGAAAAAATCAAAGGTTACACCATCTTTAATATCCGTATCAGAATCCAGGATTGAGAAATCACCGGTTTGTCCTGCCGTTGCACCAGGAGCCGCAATTACCGTTGCACTCCCATTAGGGTATGTTACAAGCCCGCTGTAGTTCGATTCATTAAAAACAGGCAGCCAGAGACTGTTATTAACATAGTAGCTACTAACACTTGAATCATAACACAAGGATACAGTTGTCGGATCAAGGGCAGGAGGACCAGCAGTAGCTGTTACCTGCATTTGAATATCCTGATCCCTCAGCCAGTTTGTGCCGTCAAACCCATAGAGTTTGATTATACCAATACCTGCATCATACTGGGATTCATCATATGCCCACATAGGCTCGACAATACCGGCACCGGGAAGACCAAGACCCACATCGGTAATTCGATGTGTCTGCAAAACAAGAGCCTGCCCCACTGTATCCTCAAGAGCAGTTAGAGATATTGTATCCGGAGTCATTATATCAGCAACAGATATGTTACCTCCCAGAGTTAAAAGTACTTCTTTTGCCCCTAACGCAGGTTCAAGATCTGTAAATCCACCTACTGCTGCTGTGCCCACAGTACTAAAATCACCCGGAACAACAGGTGTATTTGCAACTCCACCACCTGCTGTAAAAACTGGTTCTGAAAAATGGATTAATATTTCATCTTTGCCTGCAGATGCAAGAGTATAGCCGATTACTGGAGGTGCAGTATCCGTAGGTGTTTCTCCCAGAAGTGGAAAATTCAGAGCTGTAAACCTTGAAGTCGTTAAAAGATCTACTAATGTGTTCGGATCCTGGGTTATATACCAGGTGGGTGTTGCATCTGTATCCAGATAGGGTTTTTCCACAAGATTGATATAGAAAATTTTAAAATCCCCTCCGTCCCTTGTATAATTTAAAACAGTGTACCCTGTTACATCAGCCGCAAAATTGGTAGCAGCAATATCGACCAGATCGACCAGAACCTCACACCGGATCCTGTCTATCTTTCCATTGCTGTCAGAATCTTCAGTAAAAGAGGTTTGAACATAGATCCTGTCCAGCCATAATGGACAATTAAATGTCAGGGTATTTGGGGTAATTGTTATTGGGTTAAAAGTAGCATCGCTGTCAAAAATGGCAAGAAATTCTCCTACTAAATTTGCTCCGGCCGGAAGATTTATATTCCAGAGGCTGGCATCCACTGTTGATTTCAGAATAAGCCATGTAGTTGCAAGGGGAGGATATCCTCCGATAGGTCCCGGGTTCAAAGTTGTAGTATCATCCCCCTTAAGAGTCAATGTTCCCCCGACTGCAATTCCCTGGGTCGATCCGGCCTGGACCTCTATTGTCTTTCCTGCAGCCAGAGAAGCATCTGCTGTTCTGTCTGCTGTAAGGTTATAGAAGGTATTGCTACCCAGAATATATCCTGTTTGAGAAGCATCAGTGAACGTTATTTCACCATTACCATGGGTGTAGGTTCCGCCACCGGATGTATCAAAAGCACCTGTAAGGGTAATGGTATTTAAATTCCCATTCAGAGATCCGGAATTTATTCTAAGACCATAACCCGCATTATTATCTGCATAGGCAGCATTGCCAGCTCCAAATACCTGAATATTGGTGTTAAGTGTTACAGCAGCAGTGGTAACAAGCAGGTTCCAGAATGTATTTAATCCTGCAGTACCCAGATTTCCGGCACCATAAAATTCTACTTCACCGCTGTTCGTGTCCATGGTTGTTATGGTTTGAGTGGCTTGTGTACCTGTAATTCTTACCAAACCGTTGTTTGCAAGGGTATTAATTGTGAAATTCTGATTTGCCAGATCAATAATGTCTGTATTGGCAGTTATAGTCAGTAAAACAGCAACATCAAGGAGATTACTACTTACTGTTGCGGTTGTCCCACCGGAGACTGTTATACTTGAGAAGCTGTCTCCACCTGTATTGATAGTTTGAACCACACCACCGTTAAAAGTTACAAGTCCATTATTATGGGTAAACGTTCCTGTATTGCTCCAGTCCTGCTGTACTACTGTTGTTCCAGGCGCTCCGGATGCAGTATAGGTCCCTGCATTACTTACATCTCTCGTAACTGTCAGATTATTTGTAAGGGAAGAAAAAGTACCCGCTACTGTTATGCTTAGATCCCGTCCAACCGTTACGGGTGTACTTTGACTGACTGTTCCCGATATTGTCAAATCATTAAATGTACTTGTTGCTGTTATTGTACTTGCCGGGACTCCGGTCATATCTACTACACCAGTTCCTGCACCATCAGTAAATACTGCTGCACTCTCGTTCCAGTTCCCGGTTACCGTTATTGTTCGTCCGTCTCCTGTAAAACTCGCTAATGCATTCGTCAGATTTACATCGCCTCCTACA
>CBDVAD010000116.1:0-8952 GCA_965371875.1 uncultured bacterium | reverse complement strand
GGCATTATTAGCTGCTGTAAATCCGCCTACGGCATTTAAGGTCACAATAAATATCCAGACCATACCTATAAGCATAACAATACTCTGAAAAAAATCGGTATAGGCAACAGCAAAATATCCGCCCAGGAAGGTATAGATCATTATAATACCAACAGCAAAAGCCAGGGCTGCCCAGTATGGAAGACCGGTTACAAGAGCCATGCCCTTCCCTCCGGCAATAAACTGAGCCAGAATATAGAAGAAAAGAAAGAAAACGGATAGAGCACCAGCTATCAGCCTTGTTGCCGGATGGGGATATCTCTGTTCCAGGTACTCAATTGAGGTAAGAGATCCCAGGATCTTGGAAAGTTTTCTCATTCTGCGCCCGATTATGGACAGATTGACTACACCTCCTCCGATATCTCCTGCGGCATAAAAGATTGACCAGTATCCTGTAGTGAATCCTGCGGATCCTCCTCCCAGGAACATGTATCCGCTCATGGATGTAGCCTGCAGTGTCATTGCAGTTACGAGTGGACCTACCTGTCTGCCTCCGAGCAGATAGCCTTCAAGATTCTTTGAGCCGCCTTTTTTTACAGCCCAAAACCCAATACCTACAACTATAACGTAGTAAAGAACAAGAAAGATCAGTACAACACTACCCATTGCTGTTACCTCCTTCTTCTTCTTCTTCTGTCTCTACATCCTCCGGCCAGTCCTTACTTTTTACAAAGAAGATGATTGTGTAAACAATCCAAAAAATTGGGAATCCAAAAAGTACGGCTGCCGTCATGCCTGGTAATCCAAACATATAAACCTCCGATATAATTTAATTTATTTAAAGTGTAAACCCGATTAGTATGGAGGTCAAGAATTTTAATTATGTAAAAATTTATTCTGATATTGACTGAATTAATTTGACAAAATCTGTAAGCATGTTATAATTCTCCTTTATTTCTAATAATAAAACAGCTGGTAAGCTATCCTTTGAGATCTTGGTTTGCCGGTTTTTTCTTTTTACTGTCGTTATTACGATGTGAATATTCAGAAATAAATATATTTTAAATTATTTGGAGGCCAGACTGTGGAAAATTTTAGGTATTTAAAACCTGCCACGTTAGAAGATGCCCTTTCCAGTAAAAGTGAGTTTGGAGATAAAGCCAATTTCCTTCTGGGTGGAACAGATCTTTTTATAGCGATGGATAAAGGTGTTACTGTACCTGATGCTGTTATTGATCTTAAAGGCATTAGCGAACTTAAGTATCTTGAAGAAAGGGATGGAGCTGTTTACATTGGTGCGACAGTAACATGGACAGAGCTGCTTGAATCAGAAATAGTAAAAAAATCTGTTCCGGGATTATGGGAAGCAGCAGATCTCGTTGCTTCTGTAGGTGTTCGAAATACAGCAACCCTGGTTGGTAATATTTGTAATGCTGTACCTTCTCTTGAAGGAGGCGCTCCTCTTTATGTAAGAGATGCAGTAGTCTTCCTTGAAGGAAAGGATGGTAAGAGAGAAGTTGATATTAAGGAGTTCTTTACAGGTGTAAAAAGAACTGTTCTTAAAGATGATGAAATGGTAACAGGTCTTAAAATACCTGTAGAGGTGAAATTTGGTGAAGTTTATATCAAGATGGGCAGATATGAAGGTGAAGATCTTGCTCAGGCAGGTGTTTCTGTTTTTGTAGATGAAGATAATAATTATCGAATCTCCTTAAGTGCAGTAGCTGTTACTCCTGTCAGAGCAACAAAAGCAGAAGAGTTTCTAAAAGGCAAAAAGCTTACCGATGATCTTGCTGCTCAGGCTGCTGAACTGGCATTGGAAGCTATTTCACCAATTTCAGACCTTCGGTCAAGTAAAGAGTATCGGATCCATATGTGCCGGATAATGGTTAAACGTGGACTAATCGCAAGTGTTTCCAGAATGGAAACAGGTGTACCTGCTTTAAGTACACGGTTGATATAGGGAGGATATCAGATGAATCATATATTGAAATTTAATTTAAATGGAGAGGCTGTTGAAGTTGCTGTAAAATCCAACGAAAAACTGCTTGATGTTCTCCGTGATAAACTTGGAGCTGTAAGTGCAAAATTTGGATGTGGTGTTGCAGAATGCGGAGCCTGTACAGTTCTTATTGACGGTCTTTCTGTAAGATCCTGTATAACTTTTGCTGTTGAAGTTGAAGGCAGGAGTATTGTTACTCTCGAAGGTCTTCAGGCTGACGGACCTACAAAAATCCAGAAAGCTTTTATTAAACATAATGCCTTCCAGTGTGGTTTTTGTGCCCCTGGATTTATAATGGCTGCTACAGAGCTTATAGAAAAGAATCCTTCTCCGGATGAGGAAGAGATGAGACATGCTCTTGCCGGAAATCTCTGTCGGTGTACAGGTTATCAGAATATTGTTGATGCAATGAACGAAGTTGCAGAAGACAATAGGGGAGAGAAATAATGAAAGAAGTTCTGAAAGTTGTTGGTCATGACGCAGTAAGACTTGATATTTTAGAAAAAGTAACAGGTGCTGCAGAATATACAGATGATATTGCATTTGGTCCAAACCTTCTTCATATGGCAATCCTCGGCAGTCCATACGCTCATGCGGAAATATTAAGTATAGATACCAGTGAAGCTAAAAAGCTTCCTGGAGTCAGAGCTGTTATTACCGGAGAAGATTACCCTGAAAAATTTGGTCTTTACCTTAAAGATAAATCAATATTTCCAGTTGACAGAGTCCGTCAGGTTGGGGAACAGGTTGCAGGTGTTGTTGCTACTACCTATGAGATTGCTAGAAATGCTGTTAAATTGATTAAGGTTGAATACAAGGAACTTCCTGTAATTTTGGATCCTTATGATTCCGTAGCTGAGGGTGCAGTATTAATTCATCCTGATCTTGGGAATTATGTGATTGAGCCCTGGCTTGAAGCTCAGCCGGGCACTAATATTGGTCATTTAAGAAGAATACGTAAAGGTGATATTGATAAGGGTTTTGCAGAAGCAGATGAAATAGTTGAAGGAGAATATCGTATTCCCCATGTTGCCCATACCTGTATTGAGACACATATATCTGTTTCCAAGTTCAGTCTCGACGGCAGACTTACAATGTGGAATTCAACTCAGTCTCCCCATACACAACGAAATATCATGGCCAATGCACTTGGAATGGCCCATAAAGATATTCGTGTTGTTGCACCCCCCATTGGTGGTGGTTTTGGTGGTAAAGCCGGAATTTCCATGGAAGTTATGGCAGCTGCAGGTGCAAAATCATGTCCAGGACACCCTGTTAAACTTAGATGGACCCGGGAAGAAGAGTTTTATAATTCCTCCCAGAGAACAGGTCTTAGAAATAAGGTGAAAATTGGTTTTAAGAAAAACGGTAAGATTATTGCTTTTAAACATGAGATGTTCTGGGACGTTGGTGCATCTGCAGAATATGGTTCCAATGTAGTTAATGCAACTGGTTTTTCTGCAACCGGACCATACTATATTCCCAATGTTTATATTGATTCCAAGGCTTGTTATACTAATAATCCTACCTGTTCTGCATATCGTGGATTTGGATATTCTGAATTCTCCTTTGGTATTGAAAGTACCATGGACAAAGCAGCTAAAATAATGGGTTTTGATGCTGTAGAGCTTCGAAGAATCAATGCAATTAAAGAAGGTGAGGGTGTTGCTTACGATGTCCCTATGAACCCTAATGGTATGATTGAATGTATCGATAAGGTTGCAGAAGAGATTGGGTGGGGAATTGAAGAGAAATCTGATGATCCCAATAAAATTATAGCAAAGGGCTTTGCATCCGTATGGAAGGCTCCTGCAATGCCGGCCAATGAATCTTCCAGTGCTTTTATAAAATTTTCTGAAGACGGAAGTATCAATGTTATGGTTTCCGGAATGGAACTTGGACAGGGTCTTTTAACAGTTATGGGTAAAATAGCTGCAGAGGTTCTTGGACTTACACTGGATAAGGTTCGTGTTGAATTGCCTGATACAGATCGTAATCCTTATGAATGGCAGACAGTTGCATCCCATGTAACATGGAGCTGTGGTAATGCTGTAAAGCGTGCGGCTATTGATGCAAAAAATAAGATTCTGGATACTGTTCAGAGAGCTCATTTTATAGATAAGAGTCAGCTATACCTTGAAGATAATGGTGTTAAATGTACTACTCAGGATTCATTTTTTATTCCGTTTTCTGATTTTGTAATAACCGGTATTCAGACTGAACATAATACCTGGGTTGGTGGTCCTATTCTTGGAAGCGGTATGTTTATGCCGGAATATACCAATGCTATGGTTGATCCTAAAACAGGTTTAGGTGGACATCCTATGGTTCACTATACTGTAGGTGCAGGAGCTGTTAAAGTTGAGATAGACAAAGAAACCGGTAGAATGAAGGTTCTTAAAATGGCAGAAGCCTTTGACCTTGGTAAGGCTATTAATCCTGATCTTTCAAAGGACCAGATCAATGGGGGATTTGTGCAGGGTCTTGGAACTGCTATGTGGGAAGAGTGTATCTTTGATGAAAAGGGTAAAATGCTTAATGATGGATTCACTGATTATAAGATCCCGACTATTGTTGATGTACCCAGAGATATGAATCCTATTCTTGTAGAGGTTCCTCAGCCTGACGGACCTTATGGTGCAAGAGGACATTCAGAACATACCATGATTCCTGTTATGCCTGCAATTGCAAACGCAGTAGCTAATGGCCTTGGTGTAAGAATTACAAGTGTTCCTGTAACTGCAGAAAAAATAGCTATGAGGATGAACGATCCCAAATATAAAGAAGCAACAAAAAAATAAAAAAAGAAGAGATTGATAGAAGGCAGTAGAGACGCCCAAATTAGGCGTCTCTACTGTCTTTATTACGAATAATAATCAGGAGGATGTGTGAAACAAGTACTTATTGAAAAAGATGCATATTATGACTCCGTATTTCTAATGCTTATTAACAGAGAAGTTAAGAAGATTGAGGGTGTAATTGATGCTGTTGTCTCTATGGGGACAGAAATGAATATTACACTACTTAGAGATACGGGGCTTGCGGACAAAGAGCTGGATGGTGTAACACCAAACGATCTTATTATTGCAGTAGAAGGGACAAATGAAGAAATTGTTGCCAACGCTATGAAAGCTGCAAAAGAGCTGATGGACAAGAAAAGCGGTGGTGATGAAGGAGAGGGTTATAAACCTGCAAGCCTTGAAGGAGCAATAAAAACTGTTCCCGATGCAAATCTTGTAATTATATCCTTACCTGGTGAGTTTGCTACCAGAGAAGTTAGAAAGTCATTAAATAATGGACTTCATGTTATGCTTTTTTCTGATAACATTAGTGTGGAAAGTGAGATAGAGCTTAAAAATCTTGCTAAAGAGAAAGGTCTGTTGATGATGGGACCTGACTGTGGAACAGCTATAATTAATGGTAAGCCACTATGTTTTGCCAATGTTGTACGACCCGGTGATATAGGTGTTGTTGGAGCTTCCGGTACCGGACTTCAGGAAATTACCTGTGCTATTGAAAAGTTTGGTGCTGGTATTACTCAGGGAATTGGAACAGGTGGAAGAGACCTTAAAAATGTTCAGATTGGCGGAACTATGATGCTGATGGGAATAGAGGCACTCAAAAATGATGATACTACAAAGGTCATTGTTGTTGTTTCAAAACCACCTGCAGATGTTGTTGCAGAAAAAGTTATTGATGCATTAAGCAAAACCGGTAAACCTTCTGTAATCCACTTTATTGGTCTTGAACCAAGAGATCAGAAAGGGAATTTGTATTTTGCAGGTAACCTTGAAGAAGCTGCGGGTATGGCTGTTGCTCTTTCCAAGGGTGAAACTTATGAAAAAAGAACCTATACAATCGCTAGAACCGAAGTTGATGCAATTATCGAAAACGAAACAAAGGGTATGTCCGGGTCTCAGAAATATATTCGAGGACTCTACACTGGTGGAACTCTTGCAGATGAAGCATTAATTATGTTTGACAGGGAAATAGGAAATATCTATTCCAATAATCAGTCTAAAAAGGATTTTATCCCTGCTGATCCAAATAAATCTATTGAGCATACAATTGTTGACCTTGGAGATGATGTTTACACTGTTGGAAGACCTCACCCAATGATTGATCCTTCAACCAGAGAAGATCGAATAAAGATCGAGGTAGAGGACGAAGAGATGGCAGTAATGCTTCTTGATATTGTGCTTGGTTATGGTTCACACGAAGATCCAGCCGGGGCAATACTTGGCTCAATGAGAGAGGCTAAAGAAGTATTTGCGGGTAGAGGCGGATATCTTTCAATTATTACTTCTATTACCGGTACTGAAGGTGACTTTCAGAGTATTGATGCCACAAAGAGTAAGCTGGAATCAATCGGATGTATTGTAATGCCGTCGAACTTTCAGGCATCTACACTTGCGCTGGAAATAATGAGAAAGGTGGAAAAATAATGGATGTAAAGAACATTAATGAACTTTTTAAACAGGACCTTTCTGCAATTAACCTCGGTCTGGAATCCTTTGCAGATAATTTGAAAAATGAGGGTGTAAAAGCTATTCAGGTACAATGGAAACCACCTGCAGGTGGCAACCTGGAAGTTGCAGCTCTTTTAGATAAATATGATGCAATCAAAATAAAAGTTGGTACAGATGAGGCCAATAAAAAAGCGGCAGAAATTATTAATAAGGGGAAACCAACTCTTATAGATGTTTCAACTGCTGGTGAATCAATTCCAGGTATGAAAAAGAATATGATTCTTCATGCAGGACCTCCTGTATCCTGGGATAGAATGAGTGGTCCTACAAGAGGTGCTGTTATAGGCGGTATTGTGTATGAAGGCCTTGCTGAAACATATGAAGAAGCAGAAAAAGTTGCAGCATCAGGTGATATTATATTTGAACCCTGTCATCATCATTCCACAGTAGGTCCCATGGCTGGTATTGTTACCTGGAGTATGCCTGTCTGGGTATTTGAGAATAAGGCTTATGGAAATAAATCTTACTGTACTTTAAATGAGGGGCTTGGAAAGGTTCTCCGTTATGGTGCTTATGGCGATGAAGTAATGGATAAGCTTAAATGGATGGAAAGCGACCTAGCTCCTATTCTTAAAAAGACTCTTGATCTTCATGGCGAGATAGACTTGAAAAACATTCTTGCTCAGGTTCTCCAAATGGGAGATGAAGGTCATAACAGAAACAGAGCTGGAACTTCTTTATTTATAAGAGAGCTTGCTCCTTATATGGTAATGCTTGATGAGCCAAAAGAAAAAATATCAAAAGTATTAAAGTTTATGCATGAAAATGATCACTTCTTTTTAAATTTGTCAATGCCTGCAAGTAAGTGTATAATTGATGCTGCAGCCGGTATTGAAGGTTCAACCATAATTACAACAATGTGCAGAAATGGTACAGACTTTGCTATTAGAATTTCTGCTACAGGGGACGACTGGTATGTTGCTCCGGCAACAATGGTAGAGGGTTTATATCTTCCAGGGTTTACAGAAGATGATGCCGCTCCGGATATAGGCGACTCTGTAATTACAGAAACTGTTGGTATTGGTGGTTTTGCCATGGCAGCGGCACCTGCAATTGTTAAGTTTGTTGGTGGAACTCCAAAGGATGCAATTACCTTTACTACAAAGATGTATGAGATTACAGAAACAGAGAACAATATTTTCCAGATTCCTGCCCTCGATTTCCGTGGTACACCTACTGGAATCGATGTAGCAAAAATTGTAGAAACCGGAATACTTCCTGCTATTAACACAGGTATTGCACATAAAAAACCTGGTATTGGAATGGTTGGAGCCGGACTGGTAAGTCCACCGGAAAAATGTTTTCTGGATGCCTTTAAGGCATTTGTAGAGAAATATTCGTAGTATTCTGATTTATCAGAATAATTTTTTGGATTTTTGCCGGGAGAATAATTCCCGGCTGATATTATAAATAAAATTTTTCAAGGAGAAAAAAATGAAAGCTATTGATTTAACTATCCCATTGGGAATCGGTACACCTGCATGGCCAACATATGTTCCACTTCAGGTAGAGTACTTTAAAAGACTTGCCCCTAATGGCGCTAATGGTCAGATTGTAAAACACTCAAACCATGTTGGAACACATATGGATGGAGAGATCCATTTCTATACACCAGGAAAAGATATGGCTGAACTTGAGCTTGATTTTCTTTTTAACGATGCTGCTATTGTTGACCTCTCTGATATTGCCGGTGACTATGATGTTTATACTTCCAAAATGGTTGAGGACAGAGTAGAAGTTAAAGAAGGTGATATTCTTATTATCCATACAGGTTACCATCATTACGGATGGGACCAGTCAACTGCAGACGAAGTAAGATACATGATCAAACATCCAGGTCCGGACAGAGAATTTGCAGAATGGGCAAAGAAGAAAAAGCTGAGATGGATTGGTGTAGACTGTGGTTCTGCGGATCATCCAATGAACACAAAGATCAGAGACTGGATGCCAAAAGAAGCCAGACACTGTGATGCACACATGAAAGAAAAATACGGTAAGGGACTGGACGAGATTTTTGCTGAAGACAAATATCAGCTTATGCACCTTGAAATGTTCAACCATGGAATTATCCATGCAGAATGTATGGGTGGAGATATTGACCTTCTTCTTAACTCAAGATGCCAGGTTGGTTGTTTCCCATGGAAATTCGTAGATGGTGAATCTTCTATTGCAAGAATTGTTGCATTCGTTGAAGATGACAGATATGACAAATTGATGGCTAAAAAAGCTAAGTGTGAACTTACAAAATTTGGTGACATTGATGGTTCCAAAAATGCATGGCTGCATGAGGAAGCTAAAAAGAAATAACAGTTTACTTTTCTGCTTTTTCAGGGGTACGAGTAATCGTACCCCTTTTTTTTGCCCAATTGTAAAAAGATATTTGTTGACACCCGTTATGAGTGAGCCTATACTTTCCAGTAATAAACTGCTGTTTTTCTGGAA
>CBDVAD010000115.1:0-8993 GCA_965371875.1 uncultured bacterium | reverse complement strand
ACTGCAGGAAGAATAAACAGTCCTGAGCTTATCATAGCCCCGCTTGCAAGGGAGAAAATATCAAGAGTACCAAGGGTTCTTTTCAATGTCAGGTTGCCCCCTGGTTCTATTTTAAGGGTTTGATTCAGTTAAAGCAAATGAATTATTATAAATTGACTGGATTAATCTTCTATGGCCTCTTCATCGTGGGACATAAGAAACATCAGCTCTTCCTGGCTTATCTGATCTTTATCAATCTCATCTGTATCAGTTTTAGCCAGAATTTTTTCAATATCATCATATTCAAATTGCTGTTCCAGAACAGCGTCTCTTAGTCGGCTGTTGAATTCGGTAAAATCAAGGGACCGTCCTGTATTATTATTAAGTATATTTTCTGCTATTTCAATAAAAAGGTTTTTTGTTTTATACAAATGGCGGAAATACTGAGCTTTATCCAGCTGTAGTGTTGAGTCTTTCAAAGATTCGTATATGGCTGCAAGTTTGCTCTCTGCAAACAGTAAATCTGATTTGATTTTTTCCAGAAAATAATCATTATCGATATCTATCTTAAGACTTCTCTGTATATGCTTTAACATGTCATTCAGCATAGAAATATTTTCTTCGTAATGGATGTATTGTGTCATACTTCTTTTTCGGTATTTAATGCTTCTCACTTAAGGTTCCTGCTGTTTTGGGTAATTTCTCTTTGCTCCTAAAGGTTAATACAGATTGACATTAAGTTGACTATGTTGGTCTGAATAGGTATTATAGACTAAGAGGTTGATTATGATAGTAAATATTTCAGATGCGAAAACTCATCTTTCAAAGCTGGTGGATATGGTTTACCATGGTGAAAAAGTTGTAATAGCCAAAAATAATTTACCTCTTGTTGATCTGGTTCCTCATAAGCCGGAAGGAAAGAGAAAGCTAGGCTTACAAAAGGGGAAATTTACAGTTCCTGATAATTTCGATGATGAAGATTCTGATATAAATGAGATGTTTTATGGAAAAGAAGAGTGAAGATCATACTGGATACCCATATTTTCCTGTGGGTCTTGTCAGATCCTGATAAAATAGATCCAAAAAAGATAGTAGAAATAGAAACTCTTGCAAATACCATATATATAAGTTCAATCAGCATAGCAGAAATTATGATTAAAGCTTCCATCAATAAGCTGAATATAGAGTTTGATCCAATTGAAATGGTTGAAAACAGCGGCTTCGAATTTCTGGATTTCAGTGCAAAGGATGCAGTATTACTTAAAGAAATGCCTTTTCACCATAAAGACCCCTTTGACAGAATGCTGATTGCTCAGAGTATTTCAAATAAATACCATATAATGAGTAATGATCGCAAGTTTAAGATGTATGACTGTAAGTTGATATAGTTGTAATAGTTTGCCATTTCATTTGTAGGGGTGATAACACTATTTTTCTTAAGACAATAAAGTCAGGTAACAAGGGCACTGACATCAAATATTGCTTAGCAAGTAATCCTTCTGATACTGAAAGCACTGATTGATATCAAAAGAAGGGGTGGTGGAAAAACCGCCCGTACAGCCCGGTGGAGGTACGGAACCGGATGAAGCTGTACGGAAAAGCGGGTTTGGAGCCAGGGGAAAACTTTCCCCTCCTTGAATATGAACTGCTATTTTAGCTATTGTGTTAAAAGGTCCCTCACTTGACAATGATTCATCACCATGCTAATTTACTTCGACCTCTTTATCCGCCATAAAGCGGATCAATATGTCCATAAGGAGGGTTTATGAGAACCTACGAACTTACATGTATCTTCCGTACAGATGAAGATAACTTCACAAAAGGTAAAGAGCTTGTAAAAGCTGAATTCGAGAAACAGTCTGTTAAAGTTCTAAAAGAAACAGATATGGGAACGAAAGAACTTGCCTACATAATGAAAAAAGAAACAAAAGGTCATTACTATTTCTATGAATTTGAAGTCCTTTCGGAAAAAATTGCCGAAATGGATAAGCATTTTCAGCTTGAGACATCTTTTCTAAAGTACCTTTTTGTAAAGAAAGAAGACTAAGAGGGAGGATGGATTCCTATGGCCAATGATATTAATTTAGTAACTCTTGTTGGACGACTTACCAGAGAAGCAGAGCTTAAATACACAAATAGCGGCCTTGCTGTATGTAAATTCAGTCTTGCTGTAAACCGGAGAAAGAGGTCGGGTGAACAGTGGACTGATGAAGTAAGCTACTTTGATGTGGTGCTCTGGGGAAAGCAGGGTGAAGCAATTCAACAGTATCTTGGAAAAGGAAAGCAGATAGCTGTGAGTGGTGAGCTCAGGCAAAACAGATGGGAACAGGATGGTCAGAGTCGCAGTAAGGTTGAAATTGTTGCGTCTAATGTTCAGTTACTTGGAGGCAGTGGTGGTAACAGCGGAGGAGGTTCCGGGAATTATGGCGGAAACCGAAGTGAAAACCAGAGTACTGCACCTTCGGGAGGAAACTCTTTTGGAGGGTTTAAGCCTGCCAGTTCAAATGGACCTGAAAATTTTGAGGATGACATTCCCTTCTAAACAATAAACGATAAAATGGGCGACACGAAGTGTCGGGGACCTATTTTATTCGTAAAGGCTGGTCGCAAACAAGTTTGCTGCTCGCCAGTGAGTCGTACCGGAAGGACGAAGTCCTGAGGAACGATCTCAGCAACCAAAGGAGATAATACTATGTCTGATATAGAGAATAAAGAAGAAGCCAAAGAAGAAGTCAGAACAGCTGCACCTGAAGCAGCACCAGCGAGAAAAGAAGTTGCCCGTGAAGAAACAAGAGGAACAAGGGAACCACGGGAACAACAAAGAGAACCAAGAGAAGGCAGTAACTACAGAAGACCTTCCGCCGGAGGAAGACCTCCTAGGAGAGGTGGGCGTAAATCTTACTTTCGTAAAAAAGTGTGTAGATTTTGTACGCAGAAAGTGGTTGCCAATTACAAAGACGCTGATACTCTAAGAAGGTTTATCACAGAAAGAGGTAAGATTCTTCCAAGAAGAATAACCGGTACCTGTGCAAAACATCAGCGTTCATTATCGAGAGAAATTAAGAGAGCCAGAGTTCTGGCATATCTTCCATATGTAAAGCAATAGGATTGCATATGGAAGTATCACAACAGAGGCGCCATTTGCTTATATTTGCAGCTTTAACGGCGGCTTCTATTTTGATCTTTCAAATAAGTGTGGTATTTTTTCTATTTGCAGTACCACTTTTTATTATTCAGAAGAGATATGGTGTGCAGTATCTCTTTATGGCTGGTTTTTTTGTTGCCCTGGTGATTGTTATTCAGACGGTTATTCGTGGTTCAGGAATAGAGGGAAAGTCTTTAAGACAATTCCTTATTATTGCAGAACTTGCTTATCCCCTTGCAATTATTGGCGGTGTAATGGCTGTCTCTTATTATCGTATGAGAACGCTTCACCTCCTTATTGCTGCAACTGCGGGATTCGCGATACTTAGTATCCCGATGATTTATTATTATTCAGGAAATGAAGAGATTGTTACCCTTCTAAAGGATCAGATAATTTATGTATCTGATATTTTTAGTAAAGGTGCTGCATCTTCAGATTCTTTTGAAAGTGCAGTTCTTGTAAAAGAACTCCAGCCGGATCGAATTATTGAGGCCACATCAAAATTGGTTTTAAGAAATTATTTGCTTGCATATTTTATTATGCTGACAGGAAGCTGGTATTTTGCTGATGCTGTCTCTCGTAGATGGCTTAAAAAACCGAAATTTAAATTGGTTGATTTTATCGTTCCTGAAACTTTGATCTGGCCCCTGATAGTGTCCCTTGTTTGCGTTCTTGCTGATGTATTTATGGGAATTGGATGGATAGGTCATTTGATGTGGAACAGTACCTTTATCATGGCTCTTATTTATGGACTGCATGGTATCGGTTTGATTGAGTATCTTTTAAATAGATACAAAGTATCCAGAAGCAGAAGGCGGTTTATTGTAATAATTAGTATTGCAGTGTTACTGCTTCCGGGAATTAATTTAGTTATATTGATAGGGGTTCCTGTACTTGGAGTCTCAGAGTTATGGATCAGGTATAGAACCTAGTATAGATAAAATGGGCGATACGAAGTGTCGGGGACCCATTCTTATTCGCCAAAAAGGAGAAAATTATGAAAATTATTCTTAATCAGGATGTGTATAATCTTGGAGAAGAGGGAGATGTTTGTGTTGTAGCAAACGGTTATGCAAGAAACTTCCTTGTTCCTCAGAAGATGGCGGTTCTTTTTAATAAACAGAATGCTGCCGTATTTGAGAGTCAAAAAGCAGCTATAGAAAAGCGAAAAGAGGAGAAGCGTTTAGCTTCTGCCGGTCTTAAAGAGCAGATCGAAGCAATTACTCTTGAATTAACTGTATCCACAGGTGATACCGGGAAATTATTCGGTTCTGTAACAAATGCAAATATTGCAGAAGAGCTTAAAAAAGCTGGTGTTGTAATTGAAAGAAAGAAGATTGAGCTTCCAGATCATACAATAAAGATGATTGGTGAGTTTGTTGCTAAAATTAAGCTCTATGGTAGTGAATCTGCAGATTTAAAGATTGTTATCAAGAGTGATAAGGTAATTGCTGAACCGGTTAAAGATAAAAAGTCTGAAGTAAAAGAAATAAAAGAAGTAGAAGTAGAAGTAGAGGAAGAGTCTCAGGAAGAAGTTGCAGAAACTGATTCCGGGGAAGAAGCCACAGAAGCTGAAGTATCAGATTCTACGGATGAAGCATAGAAAGGATAACCACATAGGATGATTCCTGTTGAATTGAAGGATAAGATACCGCCCCATAATAATGATGCTGAGATGGCGACATTAGGGGCGCTCATACTTGATTCAGAGGCCCTTGCGGTTGTCTTGCGTTATCTAAGGGCTGATGACTTTTATAAACTGGCCCATCAAAAAATATTTACTGCTATTGTAGGTCTCTTTAATGAGGGTAAGGGGGTAGACCTTCTTACACTTACAGACGAACTACGTTCGGAAGGTGCTTTGGAAAGTGCCGGCGGCACTGCCTACGTTTCTACTCTTACTTCTGTTGTTCCAACCAGTGCCAATGTTGAGTACTACGCTAAAATTGTTCAGGAAAATAGTATTAGACGGCTTCTTCTTAAAATAGCCGGTGAAATGGTTTCCAGTGCTCATGATGATTCTCTGGATGGCAGAGCGGTTATTGAAGAAGCCGAGAAGAAAATATTTGCAGTTACAGACGGCCAGCAGAAAGGACAGTATCGTGTAGCCAGGGATATTGTTCCTGGAGCAATTTCTGCAATAGAGCAGTTGTATCATAGAAAAGAAAGTTATACAGGAGTTCCTACAGGGTTCACAGAGCTTGATAATATGACAAGTGGATTTCAGAATTCTGAATTCATCATTATTGGTGCTCGTCCCTCTATTGGAAAAACTGCTTTGGCACTTACAATGGCTGCTAATATGGCTATTAAAAATAAAATTGCAGTAGGTTTTTTTACTCTGGAAATGTCGGAAATGGCATTGATGAATCGTATTATTGCCAGTGAATCCAGAATCAGTTCTGAAAAATTAAGATCAGGAATGTTGAAACCAAGTGATTTTCATAATCTGACAGAAGCAGCTGGAAGGATTTATGAAGCACCCCTCTATATTGATGATACTCCGAATATGAAACTTCTGGACCTGCGGGCCCAGGCAAGACGAATGCTTAGCAAAGAAGATGTAAAAATTATTTTTATTGATTATATAGGACTTATTGAGCCTGAGAGTAAGAATAATGTACCACGTCATGAACAGGTTGCAGAAATATCAAGATCCCTTAAATCCCTTGCAAGAGAGATGGAAGTTCCTGTTATTTGCCTTTCCCAGGTTGGACGGCAATCTGAAGGTAAAGCCCCCTCTTTGGCAGACCTTAGAGAGTCAGGATCGCTTGAACAGGATGCAGATGTGGTTATGTTTCTCCATAGAGAGAAAGATCATGGACAGTCTGATGATCAGTCAAGAGGTCATCTAAATGTCCCCACTGAATTAATAATTGCAAAACAGCGAAATGGTCCAATTGGAACTGTACCAATTGTGTTTATTCCAAAATATACCAGATTTGAAAATTTGAGTAGGGATTCCGGTTAGTAGGAATTAGATAAAGAGGCTGAAGGGCTTAGGCTGTCAGGAATGGAAGAAAGTTGATAGACTTCCCTAATAGTTTAATAGAATTCAGCCTAAACTGCTGGAATTATTGAAATTATTAATAGAGTTTTTACATTTGTATAGGAGAGAAACATGAGTTTGAAAGACAGTTATAATTTTGAGAATCTTGTTAATGAAACAGAGCGAATAGTTTTGGAGCAAATGGAGATGCAGCTTCAGGAGGAAGCCTTCAGGGATGTTTGTAAATGTCAGGATTGTGTATTGGATATGACTGCTCTTGCTCTGAACTCTCTTAAACCTCACTATAGAGTCTCTCTGATTGGGACTGTTTATGCCCAGACAATTGATGAGGGTAAATATTCTGAGGAAGTGAAGAAGGTTGTCGCTTCTGTAATAGAGAAGATTGCTGCGAATCCTTCACATGACTAATTGATAAGATTTTTTAAACTATTATTCGAGAGTATAATTTCACCGGTTGAAGATGTGATAATCCATTCTCCACTCTGGAGTAGATAAAAGTCTAAAATAAGCTGACCATCAATTGTATTCCAGATTGATAATGACGAATCTGTATTAAGTGAAATTAATAGATCATTATAAATATATAATTTTTCCGGTATATGTTCAGAATTTTCCATTTCTGTAAATCCATCCCATCCATACATTATAAGTCCGCTGTTTCCAATAGACAGATATATTCTGGATTTAGCCTCATCTACTACAAAGCTTCCTGCCTGATCTTCACCAGGATAAGTTAATATTGTCTCAGTCAATTCCCATGCCTGGCCTGTATGAGCTTTTAAGACAGTCATTAGACCTGATCTGCGTTTTTCAAAACCAATTGTATAGAGAGTGCGGGTTATACTGTCATAATCCATTTTAAAGATAAGAATATTACTTTCTTTGATAGGTACTATTTCTTCGGTGGATTTGTTTATATGGAGTAAAGGCGATTTAAGAAAAGTTGTTCTATTCCTTCCTGCTATTAGATTTCCACTAAAGACTGATTCAAGTGAATTTATTCCGAATGATGTATAGGTGAATACACTTTTCCCTGTAAAAGCATTAATAATCTGACAGGTACCATCTTTTTCAAGAGTAATAAAATTGCCATTTGAATATTCTGCAGAGATTATTGGGGCAGAAAAGTTGTCTGCAAAAGTCCTGAATGTTCCATACTCAAACTTTTTAAGTTCTCCCTTTGAAATATCCATTGGGTATATAAAGAAATTTGTAGTATTATTTGTGACACCTGTGGCTTCCATGAAGGGATTAGGGTAAGTTCTTATATTTACATCTGATTTACTCTTTGGTTCCGATCCATCTATAAAAAGATTTGAATTTAAAGATATAAGGTTTCTGTCAGTAGCTATCAGCATTTTCCCAGTCATTATATCCAGATCAGATATATCAGCCATGATATTTCTGGAGAAAATATCTGATTTTCCAGTATTTGTATTTATTGAAATAATCTCACCCTGGGAGCCTGAGAGAAAAACTGTCCTATCTATAAGAGTGAACCCTGCATCAGGAATTATAGCCTGTTTTAACTCAAAAGAGTTTACTTTAGTCAGGGTTTCTCTTCCCTTAGCTGTTATGATTTTCCAAATACTAATTTCAAATTTGGTATCGATTTTGCGAAGGATAATTAGATTATTTGTCTCATTGATTATTGTTGATGCCAATACTCCCTGCAAAGTTTGCGTGGAATGTGATTTTCCTGTCAGAAGATTAATCAGATATAGATTATTGCTGTCAGATGCAGCCATAAAAGCTCCATCTTCTGTTATACTGATATATGATAGATCTTTACGTGTTCTTGTAGGGGGCCTTTTTATCTCTCCACTGGTAAGATTCCAATATTGTATTGTTCCTGCGGGACTATAAAAAAGCAATGTTTTCTCTGAGGCTGTAATATAAATCGATGAGACAATTCCATAATCATCAAACATTAACGGGACTTCGAATCCTCTCTCTGAATCCAAAAACCGAAGACCGTTCCAATCAGTTTTACTGTAAGTTATGTATTTCCCGGTAGGGCTGAATTGAATAAATAAAGGCAGTCCGTCCATTTTATGGGAGAAGAGTTTTTTATCCTCCTCCAGATCCCACACACTTAGTTTAAAAGAGGAAATAGTATCAGTCTCTACTACTGCAACACGGGTGCCATCTGCATTTACTGCCAGATCTTTAACCATGAGATAGGAAACCTGCAGTTTCTTAATAAGAGACCCGTTTTCTGTATTCCAAACCATCAAAGCACCGCTGTTATCACTGGAGAAAAGCATCTTACCGTTATTGGTAAATGTCTGTACAGGATGGCTGTGACCACTGGTTATCACAATATTGTTTTCACCAAAAATTGAAATGGTAAGTGTAATTAATATTAGTAAAAGTAATTTAAATTTATGCAATTCAATCTACCTCTGTGCTGATTGTATTTACTGATCTGTATGGGAGAGATAAAAGTTCTTCTATCCCCGGCTCTTTTAGCCTTTCATCCAGATTGTTGCGTATACTATTGTATATCGATTCGGGTATCTTTGAAACACCCGTTTCACCTTCCCTTAGACCATAAATATTAAAAATAAGTGCTTCTTTTTCCTTTTTTGTGAATATAATTTTTATATCCAGTTTAGTATCAGTTTTTTCAAGTAAATAAAGCTTGATAAGTTCAATAATTTTATCATCATATTCATATTTTAATAGTATGAATTTTTCTCTTAATTCCTGAAAACCTACAACAACCTGTTTTGATTGGATCTTTATATTCCCTGCAAGCAACCTGTCTCTCTCTATCTCAGGGATCATCATTAAGTCGATATTATCATTATAGAACCTGATCCTGTATTCAGGTTTGAGAACTTTATCACATGCAGG
>CBDVAD010000114.1:0-9067 GCA_965371875.1 uncultured bacterium | reverse complement strand
AAAATGGGCATTGAACATAACTTCTAATTATAAGTGGTGAACAGCTAATTTCTCAAGGAAAATTCTGTTATTAATTGATAATTTTGAATGACAATCATCCTGCCCTCTTGTACAATTAGATATATGGAAGAACAACAGAAAACATACTGGGGACCGAAACTGTGGGAAGAACTGCGGTCCCTGGAACCTCGAAAGGTTTGTAAACGATGCAAAGTGGATTATGATTCTGATGGATTCTATCAGGTTGATTCTCTGGAAAGAACTGTCAGGGTGTATCCCCTGGAAGAACGGATCGAAGCAGAAGATCAATCTCTGGCTGCCAGCGTAGATTATCAGCTGCTGCTGGTATCCTACCTTCTGTATGCCCAGAATATCGATCCGACCGGGAAATGGGTTTCGGAAAAGGACCTGAAAGACGGCAGTACCTTTTTTCGCGGCCCCCATGCGCTGCCGGCAGCTCCCCTTGAAAAACGTTTCGGCAGTGATCCTGCAGGTTTCCGGGAGAAAGCACTGACTCTGGGAGGCAGGCTCTTTGAATACGGGGATATCTCTATGAGCTTTCAGGTGCTGCCCCGAATATCTTTTGCTGTTGTTCTGTGGGTGAAAGATGAAGAATTCCCTGCCAGGGTCACTTTTATGCTGGATTCATCCATCGAGGCACATCTGCCTCTGGACGTGATATTCGCCATGACGAAATCGGTTGTGCAGGAACTGATTAGCGAGTCGGGCGTCCGGGAATAAGGGTGTTTTTGTGGAAAAATTGAAACCGATGAGGATGGGAATTCGATTCCCGGCAACACCTGTGCTGGTCGTACGCTTCGCTTACTGCTCGCACATGCATCCTTATTGACACATCATAAAAATTCTGAAGCAAAAGTGAATTTTCTTCAACTTTATACAAAATACTGCATCCTTAGTTTCAGTCCCGCAGGGACATTCGAACCTGGACCGGTAATTTATTGCCGGGAAAAAGACAACAAGATTCAGTCCCGTAGGGACGACTGAAATCACCATATATACCGTATATCATAATTAATTACATGTTCTTCCAAAATCGAAACATATTCTTCCTGGAACGATTTCTTAAAATGATGTTCCCTTTGCCTATTAATATATGTAATTGTATTCTTTATTTGAGAGCTGCTTACACTGAAAGCACCATACCCTTCCTGCCATTTAAAATTATTATAATTTGGAAATGTATCATGTACCCATTTTGATGAACCACCTTTGATCAATTGAATAGCTTTCGCTATTGATAATGTTGCAGGTAATGAAATTAACAGATGAATATGATCTTCGATTCCACCGATAGCAAGAGCTTTCATGTTATTTTCTCTTGCAATGCCCCCCATATATGACCATAAACGTTCCTGTAATTCAAATTTTATTATTTTTTCCCGATTTTTTGTACTAAAGACATAATGGACTAATATTTTTGTATATGAATGTGCCATAAATTTACTCCATAATACTGTGTCTAAATCAATCGTTCCTACGGGACTGGCAATTATGTTTCATTATTTATTCCCAACAATGTTCCCATCGTTAAATTCATAATTATTTTTATCAATATTCCCATCAATGAATTGATGGGCTATTTTCATGCAATCCCTCCGGGATAAACCGGATATTCTTCAATTTATATTCCAGAATCTACGTATAACCCTTCATACTTATATATACAGGGGAAAAGTGATTCTTGCTTCAAAGAGTTGCCAGTGTACCCTCATTTCAGCAAAATCCAGCTCTAAAGGTGTTTACAGAGGGTTATCATTAAAGAAAAAAAATAAAAACCGGGATTGGAAATCACACCCACCGATCAATAGTTATGAAATGAGAGCGGAAAATTTGATATAATCTGAAATGGAAGGGATGTTCATGAAAAGACAAGAGATGAAAAACCAGACTGGTTTTATGATTAAAGAACTACCTGAAGAGGTTCCCAGGGATGATCTGATGTATCGGATTTATGTCCGTCAGAAGATTGAAAAAGGCCTTAAGGACAGTGAAGCCGGAAAAATAAGATCAACAGAACAGTTACGCAGAGAGCTTGGCTTGATTACATGAAAATTGTATGGACGGATGAGGCAGTAGAAGATTTAAAAATGATGTCGTCGTTCCCTATTCCATCGCGATAAATCCTGATCTTTCGATCTCACACAACGATTTCGAAGCGATTCTGAGTCTTTGGATCGATGTCGATCATTACTTTCTGGTTAAGGCACGAATCCTCATCTCAGGAACTATCGCGAATGGCGAGAGTGTTTATTTAGATGTGCAGCAGATTTTCAGCGATTTCAACGGTGATGTAAGAATCATTCCTCCGATCCAGTAACTATCAGGTATATTTTTCTTCTTTTATAGACCAATTGGTCAATCAGAAATCGGTGTCTCGATACATTTTTGCACCCATCGATACGAGACTACGCCTCTACTTAGGGCAAGCGCAAAAACACTCGACAACCGGGTCCAAAAAATAGTAGGTGTCTGGGAAAAATCATGATATAGTAGGACAAAAGCGATGAAAAACAAAAGTTTGTTTCGATAACAAAAAGGAAATAGCATCGATCATGAATTTGAATCTTGACACCAATCCGGATTGGAACTATATTTAATTAGCATACCTGCCGGGCCTCTGATACAAGCTCACTTCGGCGGGTTTTTTTATGCCCTTTCCCCTCAATATTTTTCTTTTAGAGTTTCTCTATGAAATATGAGAAGAAATATCTGTCATTTGAAGAGCAAGCTGATCTTTTAATATACCGTGGATTGGAATGTGAAAGAGAAGAATTGGTTAAAAGGCTGGAATCTGTAAACTATTATCGTTTAAGCGGGTACCTTTTCCCATTTAAACAGGAAAATAGTGATAATTTTTATCCTGGAACCAAATTATCAATAGTTTGGGATAGATATCGATTTGACAGACAACTTAGATTTCTTGTCCTGGATGGAATAGAACGGATTGAGGTAGCGTTAAAAACAGATATTGCCTATGAGTACAGCAGTAAATATGGACCTTTCGGTTATCTGGAAAAGGAAAATCTTCCTTTGATGAAAGAGGATAAGCATTTAGCAATGATAAAGAGTGTTGACAATGAAACAAAACGCTCTAAAGATATGTTTGTTAAACATTTCTTTAAAAAATACGGTGATTCTCATGAATATCTACCGTTGTGGATGGCTGTTGAGGTTATGTCATTTGGTACAACTCTTTCTTTTTTCAGAGGATTACCAACAGAAATAAAACAGGAAATTTCAGGTAAATTCGAAGTCCATGATAAGGTCTTGGAATCCTGGTTAACTTCACTAAATGCTATTAGAAATATCTGCGCTCATCACAGCAGGCTCTGGAACAGGGAGTTAGGATATAAACCTATAATTCCTGTTAAAAACAGCGATTGGAATGAACCTTTCCGGATTGGTAATAACAGGATTTTTGGAATTCTCTCTATAATTGTCTATATGCTGGGCATTATTATTCCCCAGTCAAAATGGAATGAAAGACTGGAAACATTATTATCCGATTTCCCTGAGATACCTTTAGAAGGTATGGGGTTTCCTGAAGATTGGGAAAAGCATAAAGTTTGGAAAGAGAGAAATTGATTTAAAATTTATTGTAGTTGACTGGTAAAAACCATGGTACAATATTATTAAGTTAATGAAAAATAAAAGTATAGAGGAGATTTTAAACTTCACCATAGAAGAAAGCATTCACAACTATGAAGATACAGTACAAGGGAATTATATTGCCCGATATGAGTTGTTGATGCTGGATATTATTGTAGGTAGGTTCAAGCATCATGGGCACCTGGATGATACGGATTATAAAAAGATGGAGTATTTGATCTGGGAGTTTCTTGTGGAGAGAGGTTGGTCGAGGGAGATGCCGGAGTTTTAGAGTGTGAAGGTGATATTGATGCTAGATTCTGATACAATTTATTGAAGAAATTTGGGGATATTTAATGATTGTTGGAATGAAAATATACTTTAAGGAGCAGCCATTTTGGATCAAATAATTAAGATTTTAAAGGATGGTTCAAAATCATTTGATGAGTTAAGAAATATTACAGATAAAACTAAAGAAGATTTAACAGGAATACTTGAAGAATTGATCAACTCAGGGAAAGTCACCAAAGTAGATACTGTTAAAACCATACTTCCTGAACGTAAGACGAAATTTGGAACTCAAGTTAGTGTCAGACCTACTAACGAATTCAATACATTTATTGCAAAATTCAAACTTATAGAATTATAGGAAAATATGAACAAAGAAGATATTGATATAATTCAAAAGTTCTTACATAGTTTTCAAAAAGAAACTGATCGAGGTGCAGCTCTAGTTGGAGCTGCTATGGTAGAGTCTAGATTAAAAAGGATCTTAAAGAACCATTTAATTGAGAATAATTCATCAAAAGAATTACTTAATGGTTCGAGTGGGTCATTGGGTACATTTAGTGCAAAATCTAAAATTTGTCATTCTCTAGGTTTGATAACAGAGAAAGAATTTACAGAGATAAACTATATTAGAAAGATTGACCCTGTAAAGTTTTCTGTGTAACTGCAATATTTACTCATCTTCCAGACGATCTCCATATTCCAGGAGAAATCTATTCATTGCAGGGTTCCAGTTTCTTAACGGCATAGTCCATTTTTTAGAAGCCTGCTGTATTGCTAAATATATCACTTTAAATGCTGATTTGTCATTTGGAAATATTTTCCTGTTTCTTATCGATTTCCGAATGACACTATTGAGTGATTCAATGGCGTTTGTTGTATAAATAATTTTTCTAATTTCATCAGGATAATCAAAGAGAGTAATTATATTTTCCCAGTGACGCTCCCACATTTTACTTATTGATGCATATTGTTTATTCCATTTTACTGAAAAGGCATCCAATTCATTTCGAGCCTCTTCTTCAGTTATTGAGCTGTAGATTTTCTTAAGATCTCTGGCAGCTTCTTTACGATCCTTGTAGGAAACATATTTTAAAGAGTTTCTTACCATGTGAACAATACAAAGCTGTATTTTGGTTTTAGGGAATACAGTATTTATTGCTTCAGGAAAACCACTAAGTCCATCAATACTGGCAATAAAGATATCTTTTACACCACGATTTTGTAATTCAGTTAAAACAGATAACCAAAATTTTGATCCTTCGTTTTCTGATATCCATAATCCTAGAAGTTCTTTTAAACCCTCTGTATTTATACCTAGAGCGAGATAGACAGCCTTTTTTATTACTCTTTTATCCTGATGTACTTTTACGACTATGCAATCCAGGTAAACCACAGGATAAACACTATTTAAGGGTCTATTCTGCCATTTTTCTACTTCTTCTAAAACAGAATCTGTTATCTGGGATATCAATGTATGGGATACATCTACGTCGTACATTTCTTTTAGAGTATCAGCTATATCTCTGGTTGTTTGTCCTTTGGCATAAAGAGAAAGTATTTTCTTATCAAAGCCGAGTAATCGTCTTTGTCCCTTCTGGATTAACTGGGGTTCGAAATCTGAATCTCTATCTCGGGGTGTCCTAATATTTATTTCACCAGAATCTGTTTTCACTCTTTTAGTTGAGTGCCCGTTTCTACTGTTTTTAAGATTGCGTCCACTACTTGAACTTTTCTCATATCCAAGGTGGTTGGTAAGCTCTGCGTTTAGAGCTTTTTCAATTGTCATTTTCATAAGCTGTCCAAGAGGATCTGCTAGATCTTCTTCAGTTCTAACACCTCTTGCCAGCTCTTCTGCTAATTCTTCTAATCTTTCTTTATCCATGATACTGCTCATTCTAACTCCTTTGCTTATATTAAGCATATTAGTTTTTGAGCAGTTACACAGTTTTATTTACAGGGTCGAAAGATTAGAAATATCTTTGCTCATACATTTAAGAATTGATCCTGCCTCAAAAAAACGGATAGCTAGTTAAGACACTTTTTCTTGTAATGTATAAAACCTACTTTCCTTTTCAGTAGGTGTCAACCAGTTATTTGCTGAATGCTTTCTAATTCTGTTGTAATAAATTTCAATGTACCAATAAATATCTCGATTTAGCTCCTCCATTGTTTTGTATTTTCTATGATATATCAACCTTGTTTTTAGTGTATGAAAGAAAGATTCAGCAACTGCGTTATCCCAACAATTCCCTTTACGGCTCATACTCTGAACTGCATCAACAGAATCCAATAGTGTTCTGAATTCATCTGAGGCGTATTGAATCCCCCGGTCACTATGAACAAGAAAACCTCCTTTATATCCTACTGAAAACAAATATTTTTTGAATGCTTTACATGTTGAGTATGCGGCCAAAGTTTCACTTAAATCCCAACCAACTACTTTCCGTGAATAAAGATCAATAAAAACTGAGAGATATGCCCAGTGAGATGCTATCCTTATATAAGTAATATCTGCTACCAGAGCTTCGTTTGGCCTGTCAGGATTGAAATTTCTGTTCAGTATATTCTCTACAATTGGTCTGTTATGACTGGAATCGGTAGTTACAACAAACTTCTTTTGGATTTTACAGATAAGCCCCATTCCCTTCATGATCTTTGCTACACGGCTTCTGTGGATAGTTTTGAATCTGGGGTCATCATGTAAATCATGTGTAATTGTAGGGCTTCCTGCCATTTGCCCATGTGTATTATGAAAAAGATCACTGATCTTATTCATAAGCTCTTCTTTTTTTAGTTGTCGTATGGATTTTTCCCGATCAATCCAGTCATAAAAGCCACTCACAGAAACAGTTAGGACTTGGCACATTTTCACCACCGGAAATTTAGAGCGGTATTTTTTTATGAAAAAATATTTCATTTCGATGCTCTGCTGAAAATGCCCACTGCTTTTTTTAATATATCACGCTCCATTTCTGTATCTTTGAGTTTCTTTGTTAGCTCTTTAATTTGTTTTTGTTCTGAAGTGAGTGCTTCTATTCCTTTTCCTGGAAATGCTAATTCGCCTTGATTTTCCAATTGCTTTCGCCATCTACCAATTAAGCCCTGTGAAATCCCTAGTGATTTTTCAACACCATTTGTTGTTCTTCCAGGTTCATTGGCTAAACTAATTGCATTTTGCTTAAATTCTGAATCATATTTACGTCGTTTCTTTTCATTTCTCATAGTTAATTCCTTAATTTAAAATATCGGTCTTAACTACCACTCCGTTAAATCAAGGCAGGTTCAAATACTACTTTTTCTGATCACCCAGTATCTGATTTATGCTTAAATCTTAATGCAGAGACACCTGGTGATTTCAAATCAGAAAAGAAATATCGAGAGTTATTTGTAAATTCAGTAGTTTTAGTATCGTTGTCATTGTGGTATAGACCTGAATATACTAGAAAGCAAAAAGCTTCAGTAAGTAATTGGGAGTATAGCTTATAATAGGAAATGCACTTCAGCCAATACTTAGAAAAATAAAATTGGAGGTAATTCATAAATGAAACAATTATTAAATAAAGATTTATTTGTAGGAGCAATAAGTGATATTTCCAAAATAAACTATGATGAATGGGCAGTTGTTCATGCAACCCAAACAGTCCATTATCAAATTTTTGGATGGAACAGGATTTCAAATAAACCCGATAGAAATCACCCTAATTACATATATTATGAGAAAGATAATCGATTATCCTTAAACTGGGTAGATGGAGGAGCCTTCCTTTATAAATGGTCTGGACCTGAAACTTTTAATATAATTCTCGATTTTATTGATAAATGGATTTCCTTAAAAAAAGTCCTTATCCATTGTGACCAAGGATTTTCGAGATCTCCATCCTTGTGTTTATTATTTTTAGCAAAAAGAGAACACCGTATATCTAACGAATCATTTTTTGAAGCCAAAAAAGATTTCATTAAAATATATCCTGACTATGCTCCAGGAGGCATTGGCGATTATATTAGAGATAATTGGATTGATATTCAGTAAATATTTAAATAAACTATAAGATTTTTATTTATAGTTTGGCAGGAAAAGTCTGCACTAATAAATAGTATTTTTTAGGGAGTAATATTATGGGTAAAGGTTCTAGTGGAAGTAAAAGTTCTGGTGGTAAAGGTGGAAAATCATCTGGAGGGAAAGGGCCTGCAAATGCCCCGAGTAAGACCGGGAATCCATCAGGGGGTAAAAGAGGTAATAACCCACCTAAAGGCAAGTAGTAAGAATTAGTGAAAAGATGGTTATGATGAATCATTAAATTTAAACGTAATATTCTAATGTGTATAAAAGTATATTTTAGTTTTCTTATGAATTTTTATTAAAAAATTAGCAAAACAAAGTTTTTAGAAAACAGGTAAAAAGAATGTTGAAACTTTTTGGTAAAATACCATCAAAAAATAAGATTGCCGAATATAGACAGTTCATGCGAGTAGTATCAATAATAAAAAAAATGGTAGAAAAAAATGATGAAAATGGAATTATACTTTCAGGAATAGAGTATGAACACAAAAAAGGATTCTTGATTGATAATGATTCTAGTTGGAATGGGGAAATTGATATTATTTTGATACTGTCATCAAAATTGATAATTTATGAATTAAAAGCAAAAGAAATTACAATAAGATTTGGAACAACTGATAGTAGAAATTGGAAATGGCATTATAATAGTAATCCTGATAAATGCAATAGTGATTCTTTTTTCATACAAGCTTCAAAACAGAGGGCATATTTCCTAAGAGAGTATCTGAATAATTTTAAAAAAAGCTATAAAATACCAGAACCAAATCATTTTGTAGTAGACTCAAGAATAATATTAAAGAATGGCAGTGATTTTACAAAATTCTTTTTTAAACCTCCAGCAAATTATGATATGAAAAAATTTGAGAATAATATATTAGAAAAAATAATAGATAAATCTGATAAAGATTTTATGATAAGTGCATATTCTGAGGAATCAGAAAAAATAGGATTTAATCGTTTAAGAAAATTGGAAATTTTGGAGTATGAAAATCTCTGCAATATTATTAAAAAATATAAAATAAGTTTAAAAACAGCAAATTGGTTTAAAATATTAACTGAAGAGCAAATTGAACAAAAAAACACAAGAGAAAGTTTGCTTATTGTTAC
>CBDVAD010000113.1:0-9135 GCA_965371875.1 uncultured bacterium | reverse complement strand
CCGGACAGCCTCATTTCAGTCTTTCAAACTCCTCCTATATTAATAATACTAAATTTTCAGCCCTTCATAAAGAAATCCGAGGCTAAAGTACTGTCCTGTTTATAGTTAAGGGAGATTTTCATAATGTCCCCAACTGAGTCATTTTAAACCTGATGAATTTTAGAATTGACACACCATTAATAATTATGATTACTTTTGTAATAAGTAATTGGATTATTAAGCTATAATAATTGCACTACAGATGGAGAAGCGTAAATGATACTTGTATACAACTGTGTTTCAGAACCTGATGCTGCTTTAAGATATGAAAAAAATCTTGTAAAAAAGATAAGAACAGACAAAGAAATTTTTTTTACCGGCCCGGGAAAAGCTGAAGAGGATATGGCATGTAAAAATTTTACTCATTTAATAATTTCAGGTTCTGCAGCTTCGGCTATAGAGAACAATAGCTGGGATGGGGAATTAAGCTCTGTTATTGATGATTTTTTTGAAAAAGATAAAGCCATTTTAGGAGTTTGTTATGGTCATCAGTTCCTTGCAGCCTGGTTTATTGGCAAATCATGCCTTTTTACAATGGATAAACCTGAGTATGGCTGGAATAAAGTTGAATTAAAATCCAATCCACTTTTTAAAGATGTTTCATCAGGTATTTTCTGCCATATTCATGGCGATTCTGTGTCAAAACTACCAGACAAATGTATACTGATTGCAGAAAGTGATACTGGTATTCAGGGCTTTCAGTATGAAGGCAGAAAAGTATTTGGAGTTCAATTTCATCCTGACTACAATTATGAAGAAGCAAAGGAAGTTTTTGAGCGCAGGAGTGCAACAACACCCAGTATTAAAAAAGCTTATACGAATAAAACTCCAGGAAAGAACACTGACAGGGATGGTATGAGGATCCTTACCAATTTTGTAAATATGTAATTTTTTGGCTGGTCGCAAACAAGTTTGCCTGGTCATAGACTTCGTTTGTGCTGGTCGCGCGCTTCGCTTGCTGCTCGCCAATGAGTCGTACCGCAGGGACGAAGTCCCGAGGAACGATCTCAACCAATGCAACCCAGGCTGGTCGCAAACAAGTTTGCTGCTCGCCTATGCAACCTGGGCTGGTCGTGCGCTCCGCTTACCGCTCGCCCATGCAACCCTGGAGGTTTTATGGAAATAATTGACCTGACTGAAGAACACGAACAAACATATTTCAACTGCCTGGAGGATTGGTCTTCTGAAATTAAAGAAGGCCATCCCCACAAGGAAAACTGGTATAATATCGAAAAACATCATGGATTACGGGTAAAGCTGGCCAAATCCGATAATGGCGAACTGATCGGAATGATCCAATATGTTCCTGTCGAAAACTCATTCGTAGATGGTAAGGATCTTTACGTGGTCCTATGTATATGGGTTCATGGTCACCCTGAAGGGGTCGGTAACCAACAGGGAAAGGGTACGGGTAAAGCTCTTATCCACGCGGCAGAAGATGATGTAAAGGGTCTGGGTGCAAAGGGTCTTGCAGTATGGGGACTTTCAATACCTGTATTTATGAAGGCTTCATGGTTTCGAAAACGGGGCTATAAAAAAGCAGACAAAATGGGTATTCAGGTTCTTCTGTGGAAATCTTTCGCTCCCGATGCCGAAAAACCAGTCTGGTTCCGCCCAAAGAAAAAACCAGGGAAAGTTAAAGGCAGTGTTGAGATAACGATCTTCCAAAACGGCTGGTGTCCGGTTCAGAACATGGCAGCAAACAGGATAAAACGGGCGGCTGCAGAATTCGGGGATGTTGTAAAGGTAACAGAGTATAATACTTCGAACAGGGAAACCTTTTTGGAATGGGGGATTTCGGATGGTATTTATGTTAATGGAAAAGAGGTTAGGACGGGGCCCCCTCCGTCTTATGAGAAGCTTAGGAAAATTGTTGGCAAATATTTGACATACAGCCTCTGCCGCGGTCTGTAAGGAGATTCTTGTTTTTCCCATTCCATCAGCTGCCGTAGTACCCAATCACTCCAATCCTCTTTTGCATTTGCTATCTCCTGAAAAGTATCTACCCAAAGCAAATTATTTGGAGGAGTATCCGCTTTTTCTTCAAGATTAAGTATTCTCTGATTCTATTTGACAGCCACTCTGTGGGATTTTCAGCAAAATCCACAAACCTACCGTTGAATTTTTGGGAAATATGCTGTATAGTAATAGAATGTATCAAAGAACTCTGGAACTGGATCAGCTGGTATCCCGGAAATCCTTTTTTCTTTTCGGCCCCCGCAGTACCGGTAAAACTACTTTACTCCATACACAATTTCCTGATCTTGGAATTATTAACCTGCTTTCCAGTGCAACATATCTTTCATTGGCAGAGAATCCATCAAAACTGCAGGACATTGTTCGTGAACGATTGAAAAACAATCAGGTTGTATTAATTGATGAAATCCAGAAAATCCCGGAATTGCTTGACGAAATCCACAACCTGATCGAATCCACACCGGTCCATTTTATTCTGACAGGTTCCAGCGCGCGGAAACTGAAACGAAGCGGTGTCAACCTGCTGGCTGGACGAGCATGGCAGGCAAATCTGTTTCCCCTTGTATCTCATGAAATTGATAAATTTGATATTAACCGCTATATGCAATTCGGTGGGTTGCCCCAGGTGTATACAAGTAACTATCCGGAAGAAGAACTCGATGCCTACATCAATACATATTTAAAAGAGGAAATCCAGGCTGAAGCTCTGGTTCAAAACCAGGTTACTTTCTCACGATTTCTGAAGGTTGCCGGCCTTTCAAATACAGAACAATTAAATTATGCAAATATTGCCAGTGATGCAGGAATTCCAGCCAGTACAGTACGTTCCTATTTTACAATTCTTGAAGATACATTTATTGGATTCCTACTGGAAAGCTGGCAGGAATCCAATCGACGTAAAGCTGTGGCAACTCCCAAATTTTATCTGTTTGATATCGGAGTAGCAAATTTTTTGCGGGGGAATATCGAAATTCATGAAGGAAGCAGTGAATACGGAAAGGCCTTTGAACAATTTATAGCCATGGAATTACGAGCATGGCTCTCCTATCGTAGAGTAAAAAAAGCATTACGTTACTGGAGAACACGTTCCGGAACCGAAGTTGATTTCCTAATTGGAAACGACACCGCTATTGAGGTTAAAGCAACACGAACAGTTCATGACAAACATTTAAAAGGTTTACGGGCACTCAAGGAAGAGAAAATATTCTTACAATACATAATCATATCATTTGATGAAATAGACCGGGAAACTGCAGACGGCATTCGCTGTCTGCATTGGTCCGGATTTCTGACTTTACTCTGGAAGGATGCAATTTTAAGTTGATTTATCACCTTCATCATCACGGAACTTTAAAACAAATGGAAAAAAGATATTTAGCTTAGCTTTTGACAGATATCATCCGTCTGGAAAACACTATTAACCTTAGTCTCCCTTCCTTCTCTCAAATAAAACAGATAGCTGATTGCAGGTTTATTGTAAATTTCCTCAACTGCAAGGCGATACAGAAACATCTGAACAGCATATTCCTCAGGAGTCCTGTATCTATCCGTTTTAAAATCAACAATTACAACTTTGTCTTCTTTCTCCAGCAGCAGATCTATCTGTCCGTTTACATATAGGGGGCTCTGTGAATCTCCAATATTTAGAAGAAAAGCAAGTTCCGATTTAAATTCCAGATTTTTATTTTCCTGTGCAAATGCTGAATTTAGAAAATTTGCCGCAAGGTTCCGGGCATCTTTTTCCAGGATAGCTCTTTCTTCTTTCTGAAGGTTAGCCAACGGGGGAGACAGCAAAACCTTATCCGTAAAACCCTTTAAATCTGCTTCAATAATTCTGTGACAGTGAGTTCCAAAAGCTGCATAATGCTCCTCTATTAAAAAACTATCTGAATCTATGGATGACAATTTTACACCATTAATATTTACATGGTCCGTTACCCGGACATAGAATGAGTTTAGTTCCGACGCTGACCATGTATCCCGTTTGGCAGTTCTAACAACAGTATCACATTTTCCATAATCTGATATTATTATATCAGGATCAATCCTGTGGGAACGGCCTGTCACTGTCATGATCTCCCTGTCAGTTACATCCGGAATAAAGTTTATATACTTCTTAAGAACTTCAGATGATAAAGAATCAGTATCACCAGCCCATCCCAGACCATTAAGAACCATATTCAGAAGAACCTTTTTCCCGGTTTCACTCTCCGGATTTTTAGAATTTCTGTTATGTCCACCGGAAATTATTAAATGGGACTGAGCTCTTGTCATCGCCACATATAAAATACGTTTATTTTCTGCCAGATCTTTCGCGGCTTCCAGTTCTTTTGCATGATCATAAAAATAGTTGGCCTTTCCACCGGACCTGCTTTCATACTTTAAGGTAATTCCAAAATCATCGGAGATATAGTATGGAGAACTGCCACCTGGTCTACCGGCATTTCCCGTATTTGCAACGATTACAACAGGAAATTCAAGTCCTTTTGATTTATGAATTGTCAAAAGCTGAACTCCTCCGGTTTGATCCCTTAATAGTTCCAGGTCCGGTAATTTTTCATATTTACCAAGATTCTCCCTAATAAAGTCCAGAAAAACAGCAAGACAGTCACCCCGGTCATCAGAACGAACTGCCAGTGTTTTTAGATAATCATAGTATTCCAAATAACCGTGATACTCACGATTACTCATTAAATAGTTCCTGTACCCACCTTCATACCATATTACTCTGATAAGATCTGCAACAGGAACAAAGTCCACAACAGCTGCAAGTCGAACATAGAGATCCCGGGCATTATTATATTTAACAATATCATCTTCTCTAACCGGAATATCTTCAAGTTCTGTTATAGAACTTAAAGAAAATGCATCACTTTTATCAAGAAGAATTGCAGCGCTAATATCGTCAGAGAGATTAACCAAAGGAGATCTTAAAACTGCAGCATAGGAGACCCTGTCCCCAGGATAGATAAGAAGTTGAAGTAGATTATAGATATCATTAACAGGAGCTTCCATAAATAATGCCCTGACACTCTGAACAGTACAGGGGATATTAAGTTTACGGAAATATTTTTCATACATTATTTGATTACTGGTAGACCTCATAAGAATTGCAATATCATCATACCCCGCAGGAACAAGGAAACCATCCTTTGCAATCATAAGACTTTTATTCTCTACTTTCTCTTTAATAAATTTTGCAATATACCAGGCCTCAGCTTCATTACCGGGAAGATAATCTTCCCTTTCTTTTAATTCAGGTTTATAAAAGATTGTAATTTCAGGGACCAGACCATCCAGAGGATCTCTGTATTCAAGAGCTTCAAAGGCTGCTTCAAAAGGTTCCTCAGCATCTTTCATTACAGTATCAAAAACTCTGTTAAAAAATTTTATCAGATCAGGTTCACTTCTATAGTTGGTACTAAGAGCTAATGCCTTTCCTCCTGATTTTATAAGCTCATTACTAAGCCCCTTAAAAACGCTGACATCTGCTCCTCTAAAACGATAAATCGACTGTTTTTCATCTCCAACAAAAAACAGCTTGTCCGGTTCAAGGTCACCAGCCAATGGTATCCCTGCACTTGCCAAATCACTCTTTTCTGCAAGAAGATACAGTAACTCCTTCTGCATCAAATTGTTATCCTGGAATTCATCAATCATAATATACTGAAATTCTTTTTTGTAAAAATTCCGCAGATCAATATCCTCTTTTAAAATGCTGACAGCCATCTTTGAAACATCCTGGAATGTGAGTATTCCGGAAATCCTTTTCCTTGTAAGAAATATATCCTGAAACTCTTTAAGAAGGCCAAACATCTCCTCCAAAAAGGGAAGACTTACAATTCCATTGGCGATACTTTCTGTAATAGAAAATAAATTTCTCCAGTTCTCAATAAATTCATTTAATAAAGATGTTTCAGGATGTTTTGATGTTCCCTTTTTAAATTTTATACTTCCTGCTGCTTCCAGAAAATCTTCGACCTCATTTTCTGCAGAGTCAACAGAATACCTTTCCATATCTCCAAGCTTTTCACATGAGTTAATATTACCAATCATTACTTTTCCAATATCAGGGCTCAATGAAAGGATATCTGTTCTGATTTTTTCAAGCTCCTCCATATTTTCCCGGTATCGAATATCCAATTCTTTTTTCTGAATTTCCAGCAAACTCGTAAAATCTACCGGATCTGAAATATTAAATTCATGTACTGCAAGAGGGACAAATACCCCATTATAAACCAATTCAAATCCATGAAGATTAATAAACTCCTGAAGATATTTATTGTCCTGTTTCCTGAGTATGAAATCGAAAGCAACTTCCTCTGCAATATTCGCAGCAGCTTCGTTATCAGATGAAAAATCACTGGGAACTCCAAACATCTCAGAACCGTTCCTGACAATCTGTGCTGAAAAGCTGTCCAGGGTAGAGATCTTTGCTTTATCAAACTCTGCAGCCTGGCTCATTGCAACAGGGTTGCCGCTGTTCAGGAGCCGCTGATAGATACGCTCATTCATTTCTGCAGCGGCCTTTCTGGTAAAGGTTAGAGTAAGTATGTTTTCAACTCCTGCCTTCCCTTCGGAGATTAACCGAAAGTACCTCTCTGACAGTACAGTAGTTTTACCCGATCCGGCACCAGCTGATACAACAACATTGCTGTCACACTCTACAGCCATCTGCTGATTTTTATCCAGTTTTTTCATTTTATTTACCTTACATGATACTTTGTTCTGCAGATTCTACGAAAGCTGCAGCTCCCGCATCCATCAGGGGGAACAGAATAATCACCCCTTTTTATCCTCTCATCCATTAAATCCACACTATTTTCAAGTTGATTCATGAGGATTTCCATCTCGTCCATGGAACACCATGGGTTCTTCGATTCAGGGTTATATACATGATCATATTTACAATTTGTTACATCATAATAACTGGCTGAACTTACCTTTAAACCACTTTTTTCTACGAGATATGTATAGAAAGGGATCTGAAATGTTGATGGACCATCACCATCCGGCTTCATATCCGCCCTTTTCAAGTGGTTCTTTTTCTTGTAATCTATGATTGCTGTTTTATCGCCTTTAAAAGAGACCCTGTCAATTCTACCACTTAGTTCAACTTTCCTATCCTTCCCTGGTCGTGCGCTTCGCTTACTGCTCGCCCATGCATCCCTACTGCTCGGGGATGCAGCCTTCCACAGATAGCTATATTTTTTCTCTGCGGCGACAAGCCTGAATCCAGGGAACTGTACTGCTTCTACTTCGATAAAACCAAGCAGTTTATTCCTGGTAAACTCACGGCAGTACTTCCAGACAGGAGCAATAAAGTCCTTTCCAAGGGCAGTGTATCTATTATAAACACTGTCGATTATTGAATTTATTTCTATTTTATATTCATCCAACAAGGAGAGTGAAAATTCAGAACTGGAACCATCCACATACTTAAAAAACCGGTCAAAACATTCATGAATTATCTGCCCAAAAACAGGATGATCAATAAATACTTCCTTATAATCACCTTCAGAAACAGCGAGGCCTCTCTGAAATAAAAACAGATAGGGACAGGATGTGAACTGATCCAGACTGCTTGGTGATATATGCAGATTCCCTCGTTCATTTATCAATCCGGAAGTGACTGATTTTAGAAGCACAGGGTTGCTGATTATGTTTTTTGTATAGTCAACTGATTTCTGTTTAAAGGCACTCATAACAGAAAAGCCGGCACCTTTCTTCATAACAGAGAAAATTCTGGCTGGAAGAGAGTTATCTCCCAACCAATATCCAAGTTCAGTTCTGTACTCATCTTCTACTGCTCCGGAATTACCATCAACAAAAAAAACGGCCTTCTCCAAAACAAAACGGGAAGGAGGCAATGCCGGCCCGCTGAAAGAATCCATACTGAAAGAGAAAATGATATTTTCAACCGAGACATTATACAGATCAAGAAAGGGATCTGTAAAATCATATTCCAATCCGGAAAGAAGTTTACGCTGATTATCCTTAAGAAACATATATTTAGATTTTACTACGGACGATGCATCCTGGGAGAGTCCTGGAATAAAATGCCATGGCCAGGAAGCCCCGGCTGCAACACGATAGGGGAAAATATTTACGCCTGTAGTCTCTGAACGCTTTACATAGATTCTGTCATCAATAGCAGACAGCCAGATATCACAAGCTGAACCATATTCAAGATCTCCCGCCTTAAGCGATGCATCCTCCAGATCGTTTAAAGTGTTCAGACAAAATTGAAACTCTCTTAGTGTTCCAGGCTCCCAAAGACCGGTATCAAGAAATATAGAAATAAACATCTGAACCGAACTCTTAATTTCAGTAAAATTTTTACCTGACGAAATTTTCTCTATTCCGGATTTAAGTCTCTGATAAAACTCAAGTAGTTCACTCTCTTTTGATTTGACAAGAGTATCTTCCCATACATCAATCTCCCGTCCACGTAATCTGTAATTCCTGAAACAATGGTGTTCCATGCCAAAATGGAATAATTCCACGGCAATCGTTCTGTCCTTCCATGGCAGTGACCGATTTAACAGTATTTGTTTCATAGACGATAGACTATAACCCGACTTTTCACAGGCCAGAATAATATGAAATAATTTACCCCCCGGATATTCTGACAGGCTCTTTCCCTGTCTAAAATCAAGGGGAATAGATCGAAGAGACGCCTCAGCTTCCAGAGGAACACGCCACCCTTTCATCTCAGGCAGGGTAATTGCTATATCCTGAACTCTAACACCTTTATCCATAAGTGAACCAATCTTACCTAACAGGGATTTAAGTTCAACAGTCGATGAGTGATAGTGCTCAATTGCTTTAAGAGGCTTACTTTCTGAGTTTATAATATGGACAACAGGAGACTTTTCCAGATCACTTGCGAACTCTTTAAAATCATCAATTACATCTGGAAAAAACAGGAAGTATTTCTCCCCGATATCTGTTATTTTGGCCTGAACCCAGGAAGGTTCAAACATTTCTCTATCATCCAAAAATTTCATATACCGGTTATATAAAAAATCAAGATCATCCCTCACCCCATAAAGAAGAGGTATATCCATTAATAAACTATTTTCTCTAAAACTCTTTACTTCAGTTAAAACAGATGTA
>CBDVAD010000112.1:0-9185 GCA_965371875.1 uncultured bacterium | reverse complement strand
CAGGGTTACAGTATTAAAAGGGTAAATTTGTTACTACTGCAGCTACAAAGGGAATGAAACAGCAGGACCTTGCGAAACTGATGGTTGGCAGAGAGGTTGTTTTTACTGTCACAAAAGATGAAATTACAATAGGGGCGCCTGTTCTGGAGATTACCGGTTTATCCGCTTTAAATGACAGAGGACTTCCTGCTTTAAGAGATATATCTCTTAAGCTTCATAAAAATGAAATTCTTGGTGTTGCAGGAGTAGCTGGAAACGGACAGAAAGAGCTGTTAGAGGTGATCTCCGGATTGCGTCATGCTGATGCCGGTCTTGTGATTTTAAATGGAGAAGATATAACCAATAAAAAAGCGCTTACCATTATGAAAATGGGAGTAGGGCATGTTCCCGATGACAGAATTGCGGAGGGTCTTATTCCTGAATTCTCCATTAAGGAGAACCTTATTCTGGGACAGCAGCGCAGTAAGAGTTTCAGGAAGGGGCTGTTTCTTGATACCAAAGCGATGGAGGAGAATGCAGAGAAATGTGTCTCCGATTTTGAAATAGCAACTCCGTCAATAAATCACATTACAAAAGTACTCTCCGGTGGAAATCTTCAGAAAGTAATTCTTGCCAGGGAGTTTCAAATATCTTCGGAAGTTCTCCTTGCCAATCAGCCGACCCGGGGTCTGGATGTGGGTGTTATCGAATATGTGCATAAAAGACTGCTGGAAAAGCGCAAGGATGGTGTCGGTATAATACTTGTTTCTGAAGATCTTGATGAAATTATGAGCCTGGCAGACAGGATAGCCGTTATTTGTGACGGGGAAATAGTAAATATTTTTAATACAAAAGAGGCTGAAATTGAAGATATCGGAGTTTCTATGGCTGGTATAAAGGTAAGCAGCAACAATGAATAATATATTTTCTTTTAAAACCGGCACAATGAAGATAGAGAAAATTGATGAAGTGACCCCTGTCAGGAAGGCCGTATTCAGTTTTATTGCAATAGTTTTTTCCTTACTGGTTTCTGCCCTTTTAATTAAAATGGCAGAAGCAGATATTCTGACAGCTTTCGGTTCCCTATGGAGCGGTGCTTTCGGCAGTACGAGGGCTTTTTTTGAAACTCTTGTAAGATCAACACCATTGATACTGACAGGACTGGCTGCATCCATGGCCTTTCGGGGAAAGATCTGGAATATTGGAGCCGAGGGACAGTTGTTTATAGGGGCTATGACGGGTTACTGGGCTTCGACGATGTTCGGAGGATTACCTTCCATAGTGCTTATACCTATAATAATTATTTTTTCATTTATCGGGGGTGCTCTCTGGGGAGCTTTAGCCGGATATTTAAAAACCCGTTTTGATGTGGATGTCATCATTTCTACTATAATGCTTAATTACATCGCTACCTATTTTCTTTCTTTCATGCTTTCTGCCAACGGTCCATGGAGGGAGGACGGGTCATTTTTTCAGCAGAGTGCAAAGTTGGCTAAGAGCACCTTTTTCCCTCTCCTTGTTCCCCGGTCCAGGCTTCATCTTGGCTTTTTGATAGCAATATCGGCTGCTGTTCTGATCTATATACTGTTGAAGAAAACATCACTGGGGTATGAAATCAGGGCCTTCGGGTTTAATCCCATAGCTTCCAGATTCAAGGGTGCCAATATTTCTAAAACGGTAATAATCATCATGTTTATCAGCGGAGGACTCGCAGGGCTGGCCGGAGCCGGCGAATTATTTGGGATCCATCATCGGCTAAGACCGGATATTTCAGTTAATCTTGGGTATACAGGTATTATCGTGGCAATGCTTGCGGGGCTTAATCCCATTGCTGTAATTCCGGCGGGGATTATTTTCGGTGCTCTTCTGAATGGAGCAACAAAACTGCAGATTATATCCGGTGTTCCGTCATCACTAATTTATGCCATTCAGGCTATTGTGCTGCTCTTCTATCTTACAGGAACTACATTGGCACAATACAGAATAAGGAGAATATACGATGTTAGCTGAAATGCTGCAGATCACAATTATAACAAGTGTCCTTGCTGCGGCCATAAGAATCGCGACACCCCTCCTTTTTGCGGCCCTGGGTGAACTTGTTACTGAAAGGGCAGGAATCCTTAATATGGGCGTTGAGGGTATAATGTTGATGAGCGCCTTTACCGGATTTTTGGCAACCAATCAGACAGGTTCCCTGTTTCTGGGGGTTTTGGCTGCCATGTTTACAGGGGGATTCATGGGGTTGATTATTGCCTTCATGGCTTCAACACTGAAGGTTGAACAGATAGTAACGGGAATGGCCCTTAATCTTCTTGCCGGGGGAATATCTCTTTTCTGGTACAGGCTGGTATTTAAGTCGGGAGAGACAGCCTTTCCAACAGCTAAAATTTTCAAGATTCTGGAGATTCCCTTTCTCTCTGATATTCCGGTTCTGGGAGGAATATTTTTTTCCCATAAACTGCTAACTTATATAGCGTTTCTGATGGTGCCGGTTATATGGTTTTTCCTATACCGTACAAAGTACGGACTGCAGATTAGATGTTTGGGGGAAAACCCTGTGGCAATCGATATGAAGGGTGTAAGCGTTACCAGACTACAGTATCTTTCGACCATATTCGGCGGTATGATGGCCGGGCTTGGAGGTGTCTTCCTTACCCTTGGTTCAACAGTTCGATTTGTTCCTGGAATATCAGCAGGCCGGGGATGGCTTGCAATTGTAATAGTAATTGCCGGTAACTGGCAGCCTGGCAAAATAGTTCTTGCCGCATTTATCTTTGCTTTAATAGATGCAGTGCAGCTTCAGCTTCAGGGTATTGGCGCAAATGTACCCTTTCAGATTCTACTGGCTCTGCCCTATATTTTTGCAATCCTGGTGATGATGGGGAAGGGGGCAAAATCCAAGGCCCCAGCAGCACTGGGAGTGCCCTATGTAAGGGGAGAAAAGTAGGTTGTTGCAATTGTCAGTGAACAGTGATCATTTAGAAAATTCCTATCTGTTAACTGATTACTGCTCACTGTAGTACTGTCCTATTCTCCTATGACTTCACAAGCAGTTTGAATGCCAGGAATAGCAGATGTGTTTGTGTTTTTTTGTAAAAACAGCTTACGAGTCATGCAGACCATCCAGTTCCAGTGCAGTATTAGATGTGCTGCAACTCCAACACTCATAATTATTGAACTCCATGTATGGATATCAATCCACATAGCATGAATAAAATATTGCGGGTTGCGGCCTCCCTGATACCCTCCTGAAGTATTAAATAAAAGGAATGCTCCGGTAATAACTGATGCCAAAAATCCCAGTCCAATTATAATATCGATAATATAATTTACAGTTGATTTTTTCATATTTAAATTCTCCTGTTGATGAATAACAGTATATTCCATGAATATGAATAGAGTGTGTTTGGAAGATAGAAAATCAATGAACAGTTAATCAGTTAACAGTTAACAGTTATCAGTTATCAGTTAAAAATAGTGTGTGTGGGGGGTGATGCCTGTTTCTGATTCCGTAATCTGTTACCTATGTCCTGAACTCGTACCAGATTTCTCACTGTTTACTGATAACTGCTAACTGTAGTACTGTATATATGGAGGATTATATGCCTTATTTAAAGATTCAAACCAATGCAGAGGTTAAAAACGGGTCAGAATTGTTGAAAAAACTTTCATCCATTGCATCCCGGGAGATAGGAAAGCCCGAGGCCTATATAATGACAGCCTTTTCTCCGGTAGAAAATATGACTTTTGGAGGAACCAGTGAACCTGCTGTATTCATTGAATGCAAGAGTATTGGCCTTAAAAAAGATCAGACTGCAGGATTGTCTTCAGTTTTATGCGCATTCTGTAAAGATGAATTGGATGTGCCTGGAAATAGAGTCTATATTGAATTCTCCAGTGCAGATGGTGTTATGTGGGGCTGGGATGGAAAAACATTCTGAATAATAGAATGAAATGAATAAATCAACTATTTCTGCACAGCTGCAGCATGATTATCCTGATTACAAAATCTATCTGGATCCTGACAGCAGAATGATAGTTGCAGATAATCATAAAATGAGTTTGTTAAACACACCTTCTGCATTACAGACTATGAATATATTTTCCCGTTCGGGTAAGAGTTTTTATCAGGCAATAGTGCAGTTGCTCTATTCAAATTATAATGTTCTTCCACAAAAAGGCAGCTATGCAGATACTCTTATTATCCTGAGGGAGGATCTGAATAAATACAAGGTTCAAAAACTGGCCAGGGAATGGGGAATAGGTTTTCTGGAGGATGACAAAAATATTGTTGCTGTTGGTGTTGATGATGGTATAGAAAGAGCCCTTCTCCTGGAAGGTGATGAAAAAATAGAGGAACTGTTTGAGGATGATAAAAATTTTGATTCGACTGATCATGTAAGTCAGGATGATAGCAGCTTTGGAGTTCTTGAAGAATTGGATTTTGAAGATGAAATAGCATATCTTGAAAAGGGTATTGAGTTTGTTGCTGAAATGGAAAATATTAAAACAGTTGCCAAAATGGTTCGTAAAGAATTTGAGGATGGTGAAGGGGTTGATCAAAAAATAATAACAAATGTGCAGAAAAATATTGATAAAAGTATACTTAGCTCACTCCGACGAATATTTAAAAGAAATTAAGATTAAATTCAGCTGCTAAATTCTTGCAATTCCCAAAAACGATGCATGCACTACAGCAATTATCACTGTAAATAAGACTCTGGATTTCTCTGGTGACAGTCTGTAAAACTTATAGTTTATGGAATGACTACTGCAGGAATCAATACAGTCTCCGCAGAGGGTGCAGTTAAATCCGGGACTGCCGGAAGCTATGTTTTTTGCTGAAAGAGCATTATATCTGCAGCTCGGTATGCATGCCATACAATTGTTGCAGGCACTGTCTATTTTTATCCTGAAAGGTGATATTTTGCCAAGTATATTACTTAGTAATCCTATTGGACAGTAGTATGAACAGTGTCCCATTATGCCCCTTGTTCTGGAAATAAAGATTGTTACAAGAATACCGATTATTCCAAAGGAAATTGCCCCGACTATAGCGACAAGGGGTGATGTATTAAGTGTCCGTAGAATGATTGCAGCGACTATAGTTAACAGAGTCAGAAAAAACCGTAATGTATTCCAGCCCTTTTTTGGAAATAATGGTTTCTTTTTTTTAAAAGCTGCAAGCCCGTCCAGTGCTCCGAAGTAGCATAGATAACTGCACCATGCAGGACCAGTCAGTATAATTGTTGACAAAAAGAGTATGGGCATGAACAGGCCTGCTCCTTTGTATATAGGGCCGGCAAGAATCACTACAGGAACAGGGATATGAAGTTTACCGGACATCAGGAATATGTCAGAAATAAAGAGACCCGCTGCGAGCTGAGTAAAAAAAACTACAGAAAAAAGAGTCCATATTCTTATTCGTATTTTTCGAATCTGATTTTCTCTTAATAAGAGCTGTGTGATAATTCCGGCATATACAGAAATAAGCGCAATCTGGAGCCATCCCAGGCCGGGAGCAAATCTGTCCAGGAGGAGTATTCCTTCCGGGCCTTTGTATCTGGCCATAAACATAATAATACCTGTGAGTAATATTGAAGCTATAGGAGCAGCTCCGGATTTAGTCTGGATATTTTTTGAATGTGTTTCTTTCGTTTTATTGGATATTTTCATTATTTTCTCATCAATTCTGTATAACAGGAAGCTGTAACTACTGTCAATAATGAATTAGTATCCTGAAAACATAAAATCATCTGATGATTTTATATGTTTAATAATTATTGCACATCCAGGTCACTCCTGATATAAATATCTGTAATGATAGAATCAGAAAATATTGAAAAATCTGTAAAGAGTCTCAATTCCGAAATTCTTTTTGGACTCAAAGACGCTTTTCCTATTATGATAGGTTACTTCTCTGTAGCCATGGCATTCGGATTGATGGTGAAAAATGCAGATTTGCTTTTGTCTGATGGAATCCTCTTTTCTACTGTTGTATTTGCAGGAGCCAGCCAGTTCATGGCGCTTAATATGCTTACAACCGGTGCCGGTTGGATAAGTATTGTTGCTGCCACTTTTCTGTTAAATTTTCGTCATTTTATTATGAGTGCCTCTCTTGGAAGTAAACTTCAGAAGCCTCGCTGGTGGCAGATTCCTGTCATCGCCTTTGGTGTTACTGATGAGACTTTTTCTGTTACCATGGCCAAAGAGGGAGATCTGACTCCAGCCTATGTGATGGCTGTTCATTTCTTTGCATGGGCTTCATGGGGCGCGGGCACTGCCTCCGGATATGTTCTTGGTTCCTTTATCCCTGATGCACTGGGATCCAGTCTTGGGATGGGCCTTTATGTACTCTTTATGTCTTTACTTGTTCCTGAAATTAAAAAAGGAAGAAAAGCCCTTTGGGTCGCGCTGACAGCAGCTGTATTAAATACAATATTGGGATATGTCCCTTTTATTGGAAGCAGCTGGTCTCTTGTCAGCGCAGTTATTATATCTTCACTTATATTTACATTTATTTATACTTCTTCAAAGGAAGGTTCCAGTGAGTAGTATTTTGTTACTTGTACTGTTGATGGCGGCAGTTACATTTATCCCAAGGCTCATTCCTCTTGTTTTTATAAGGGTAGATAATGTACCAAAGAAGCTAAGGATCTTCTTATCTTATATACCCTATGCAGTTTTAGGCGCCCTTATTATTCCTGGTGGCATTTTTGGAATCCAGGGCAGACCATGGATTTCGATAATTGTCCTTGCAGCCGCTGCACTTATTTCATGGATAAAAAACAGTATTATTATCACCCTGGTTCTTTGTGTGGCATTGGCCTGGGGCCTTCAGTTAATAAGTTTTTGAATAAGAATTAATTGGCTAATTGAAAATAATTAGTATTTCATAACTTGAATTAGTTTTAAAAAAGATGCCATCTGTCCTTTACTGCTGACTTTTGCCATAGTAAAATATTTAGCAATAAATATAGAAAAAGAATAAGGGAGTGAAGAATGAAAAAGATTTTGATTTGGTTCATTTTAGTAGTTGTAATGGTTTCCCCAGTATTTTCAGAGGGAGTCAAAGAAATACAACCAGTAGGAGTCGATTGGCCTCTTACAATAATTCATACAAATGATAATCATTCACATCTGGATGTAGATTATAAGGGACGCTACGGAGCTGCGAAAGTTTCATATATGGCTAAGCAGGTACGGAGTGTTTATGATAATGTTCTTTTTCTTAATGCCGGTGATGCTGTTATGGGAACTGTCTTTTATACAGTTTTTGAGGGTACTGCAGACAGAGATGTAATGAATATGATGGGTTATGATGCCATGACATTAGGAAATCATGAATTTGATAAGGGAATGGAAGGGCTTTCGAAATTTATTACAGGTCTTGAAATTCCTGTTGTAAGCACGAATGTCAACTTTGACAAAGAGCCTGGTATACGTAATATTGTACAAAAATATGTTATACAAGAAGTTGGTGGTCGTCAGGTTGCTATACTTGGAGCAACTATACCTGAGACTCCAACAATTTCAAGCCCTGGTGCTAATGTTGTTTTTGAAGATGTAGTTGAAGCTGTCCAACCTGTAATAGATGATCTTGAGAGACAGGGTATCGAGGTTATAGTTCTGCTTAGCCATAATGGTTTTTTAAATGATCAGGAAATAGCTGCCGGCCTTGATGGTTTGGATGTTATTGTTGGGGGTCATTCCCATACTAAACTTTTAGGTGAAAGCTATCCAACAGTAATCCAATCCATGTCAGATGAACCTGTTCTTTTAGTTCAGGCAAATGAGGCGAACAAGTATCTTGGAAATTTAACTGTTAATTTCGATACAGAAGGTGTTGCCACAAGTTGGTGGGGCGCTCCCATAATAATGTCAGCATCAGTTCCTCAGGATCCTGCTGTTGCCGCATATATTGCAGAAAAGAATGTGGCATTAAAACCTTTTATCGGTGCTGTACTTGGAATAAATAATTCCGAGCTTATCCGGTCCAGAACAGAGGAAAGTAATATAGGTAACCTTATTACAGATGCTATGCTTGCAGCTGTTAAGGATCAGGGAGTACAGGTTGCATTGACAAATGGCGGTGGTATCAGAGCTGATGTAGGTACTGGTGAAATTACAATGCAGAAACTGATGGAAGTTCTTCCTTTTGGTAATCTTATAGCAACATTTGAAATGAAGGGTTCTGATCTTTGGCAGGTTTTTGATCATGGTGTAAGCCGTGTTGAGGAAGGACATGGCAGATTCCTTTCAATGTCCGGGGCAAAAATTGTTTGGGACCCATCAAAAGAACCATTTAACTATGCAACCCAAACTGGTGGCAGAATTACAGCAGTTTCGATAAGTGATGGAAAAGGTGGATGGAATCCTCTGGATCCAGATGCAATCTATAAAGTAGCTTCCAATAACTATATTAGAGGTGGGGGCGATGATTTTCAGGTTCTGAAAGAAAAAGCAATCGATCCTTATGATGCAGGAGCACTTGATCTGGACATTATGACTGATTTTTTTAAGGCTAACAGTCCAATAGATTATAAAACAGAAGGTAGAATAATACGGGTATCAGAATAGGATTTATAGTTTAAAAACTGTTTATATCAGTATATTGCAGGAATATCAGATTAATGATATTCCTGCACCATTTCAGGATGATTGAGCAATTGATTTCTGAATCACTGAATATTGGGATTTTGTTATATATATTTTCCCTTTTTCAATAGATATCATTTTTTCAGTTTTAAGATCGTGAACAGCTCTGTTTACAGATCTGACACTTATTCCTAATTCTTCTGAGATGTTTTTTCGACTTTTTTCCAGGTAAGCAGAAAGATTACCTTCAATTTTTATTTTAAGCTGTTTAATTAAGTAAATTTTTAATAGATGTTGTGTAGGATACATTAATTCTATTCCACGATTTAAGGAAGCTTCATAGTTCTTTCTTGCTAAAGCTGTAGTAATAAAGCGGAAGAAATACTTATTATCGTTGATCCATTTTTCAAGAATTGCAGGCGGTATTTGTAAAGTGATACAATTAGTTGAAGCTGTGCATGTAGCAGCAATAGTATCTTCTTTTGCAAAAAATTCAATTTCACCCAATATATCCAGTGATTTTACCTGAGCAAAATGAAAGCAGTCCCCTTCCTCAAATTCATTTAATATGTTTTTAGTCATCATAATCATAGGTGCATTATTGTCAC
>CBDVAD010000111.1:0-9227 GCA_965371875.1 uncultured bacterium | reverse complement strand
AGAAACGTTTATATTCCCCATTTCTGAGTACTTTATTGCATTGGTAACAAGATTAATAATAATTTGCCCAATCCTGACTCTGTAACCATAATAGTTAAGTACTTTTGGAGTAATTGAATAGAACAATCCAATATTTTTTTTATTTGCAACAGGTTTTAATACTGATATTGTGTTTTTTATAAGTTTGCTTAAATCAAACAGTACCGGATTAATTGTCAAATTACCTGCTTCTATCTGAGAGATATCCAGAAGATCGGATATTATTCTGTGAAGGTGATCACCGGATTCTACAATCATATCAAGAAAGTCCTGCTGGTCTTCATCCAGACCAGTATCCAGTAACAAACCAGTCATACCTAAAATACCATTTAAAGGAGTTCTTAATTCATGACTGATATTAGCCAAAAAGTCGTTTTTCATTCTATTTGCAGTTTCAGCAATAGCTCTTGCTTCTGTTGCTTCATTATTCGATATCTTCAATTCTTTAATATTAAGGACCAGATTTCGATTCGCAGTGTCCAAATTTGATTGGATCCGCCCCAGCAGAATCCATAGAAGAAAAAAACCTGATATTGCTACAATAAAAACACTGACTGAAAGAATTATCAATGTTCTGGTTAAGTATCTATGCCCTTCTGAAACTTCCTTAAGAACAATAATATCACCTACAGATTGTGCACTGGTATCAAAAGCTTTAATAAATCCAGCTCGATAATATCTATCTTCAAATTCAAAACTAATAATAATATCCTGATGATCATCATGAACCAAATCAATATACTTCCTAAAACCGGAAATTAATTTATAATCATGACCAAGTACTACATGATCAGAGAACTGATCCCATGATCCTGCAGAACTAATCATTTCCAGTCCTTCTTCCCATTTCTCCTTATTTAGAAATTGTTTTTCAATACTGAAGAATATATCCACATCGAGAATATTGTTGAATTTATCTGTAATATTTCCTATTTCTTTTCCCAGCTCTACATATCCTGCCAGTTCACCATTAATTATCCAGGGAGAAACAACCCGCAGGGTAAATGTTCCAAAAGGACCAAGCTCAATACCGGATGTAACTGTATTTTTCTTTACAGCACCATCCATGGTAAATCTGTCTATGTAATCTCCATATCTTTCAGGGTTATGTACTCTAAGAAAACAGGTTCTATCCAGCTTATGAAAATAAAAATGGGTAATATCAAAGCTTTGAAAAAGGTATCTATTTAATAACTCTGTATTTTTAAATAATTCTTCTCTATTTTTTTCAAACCATATATCCTGAAGATCATTCCTGGATGTAATTAATTGAATGAAGCCATTTAAAATTTCCGATTCTGTATTAATTTCTCTGTAAAATGAGTTCATTATGTTTTCTTTATGAGTCTGAAAATCTGTATCGATATAATTATTAACATGTGTAGAAAAAAGGAGAATACTAATTCCGAGAATAAATACAACAATAATAATAAAAGGTATTATTATCTGACTTCTGACACTCAGCGACCTCATCTATTTCTCCCTTCTCACTTCTAAATACATGAATATCTCAGGTTATGAATTTATCAACCTCAACTTTAAAGTCTTCTGCAGTCTTTAAAACCTGCTCCATTCTGATTATTATATTAACTATAAGAGTTTATTTCTGTAATTGCAAATAGATATATATCACTTATTTAATTTTCCAGAAATATTTGACAGGTAGAAATCATTTATGTCACTATTTTTTTAAGCATAGAAGATCATAAAGTGGGAATAATAGAGGTTTCACCTATAATATACTTACTAAACTAGTATTTATAATTAAATTACTCTACAATAAAGTATGAAAATCCAGAAACAACTCCTATTAATTGAACTACTTGTAATAATTTCATTTTCAGCAATAACATTGCTAACTTTACTTTCACTGGATAGCATGAGAAAGATGAATTCGGTCTCCCGGAATCTACTGCTTCTTCTCAGCGACTATCAGGAAATATCAAACGCTAACTCAGCCCTGCTTACAACAAATAATCTGCAGAAAACTCACGATAATTTTCTTACCTTATATGCATCATTTGACTCATCCATCAAGGATATTACTATCAATAAGGACCTGACCAGGTTATTCAACTCACAAGACGTGGATAAAGGAATTGACTCTCTGCAAAAAACATGGACTGCCACAAATGTGAAAATAGAAATAGTTAATAAAGAAATAAATAAATTGATCAATGAATTCTCTGCAGAATCAATGACTAAATCATCAGGTGTTGATTCTTTGGTACTTCTAAGTTCCAGAGGTAAAACAGAAGAACTTCAATATTATCTTAGTGATATCTTTAAAGTTAAATTCCTAAATCTATATGAGAGTGTTCAGAATGAAATTAACAAAAAAAATTCTTCACTTATTTTGCAAACGATTATTATTGCTGTTGGAATAGTTTTTATTACAGCTTTTCTATTTTATAGATTCAGTAAAAACTTTAAACAGATACTGCAAAAACTGTCAGAATCGATGAATCGTGTACAGAAAGGTGATCTTACAAATACTATTGATATAAGAGGTAATAACGAAATCAGCCTTATAGCAGAAATGATAAATTCAATTTTGGATGTTTTTATTCTAATGGTAAATGATGTAAAGAAACTGGCCTTAGAGGCATCTACTAATAAAGATGAATCTGATACCGCTTTCTATCAAACCAGAACGTCAGTAGATGAAATTTCAAAAAATATTCTTACAATCACAGAGTTAATAGCCAAACTTGTTGTTAATATCAATAAAGCGAAAGATTCAACCAGGACAATTACATCTAATATAGAGAAACTGACAACGGAAATAGACAACCAGTCATCAGCTGTTACTGAATCATCCGCCGCAATCGAAGAGATCTCAGCATCAATAAAAAATATTGCCTCAATACTGACCAGGAGAGAAGAGGTTAATAATGACCTGGTGGATCTAACTGTCAAGGGCAGTGAAAAGATGGACGAAACAAGTGCACTTATATCTGCCAATAACGATGACATGGGCAATATTCTGGAAATAATTTCTATAATTAATGGTATCTCCAGCCAGACAAACCTCCTTTCCATGAATGCTGCTATTGAAGCCGCCCATGCAGGTGATGCAGGAAAAGGATTTGCAGTGGTTGCTGATGAAATTCGTAAACTGGCAGAAAATACAAAAGAGAATGCAAGTGTAATAGAAAAATCCATTAAAATGGTTGCAGATAGAATTAAAAGAATTCTTGTTGTACAGGTAGAAAGCAGCGGTTATTTTAAACAGATAGAATCAGAAACAAGAATATCCAGTCAGACAATGTCTGAGATAACAATGACCATGAAGGAACTTACTTCAGGAAGTACTGAAATAACCCAGGCAATGGTTGACCTGGCATCAATTACAACAGGGATACATGGCAAATCAATGAGTATTACAGAAAGTACAGGCAATATTACAGCTGTAGTAGAATACATACAAAATATTGGGGAAAACATTGAGAATAGAATCTCACAGATAAATTCAGGTATAAAAGAAATTACTACAACAATGTCTCATGTCAATAATCTTAATACCCAAAGTAACCAATCAATATCCAGTCTCCAAATGAGTACTGACCGGTTTAAGACATAAACAAAAACTCTATGCCTATAAAATCATTTCTTTATCAAACTTACTATTATTTACAAAGCATTTACTTTTTTCCTGATTTTCTTTATCAATACTAAAGAAGCTTTAGTATTGAGGTTAATAAATGGGAAAAACAATAGCAGAAAAAATATTTGATACTCACAAAATAGATAATCCTTCGGGTGATATCAATGTAATTCGCCTGGATGCTGTTTTCTGTCATGAGATAACAACACCCGTCGCAATAAACGATCTAATGGAACGGGGCATAGACAGGGTCTTTGATCCTGATAAAATCAAGGCAGTAATCGATCATGTTACCCCCTCCAAAGACTCGAAAACTGCTGCCCAGGCAAAGATTATGAGGGAATGGGCCCGAAGACAAAATATTAAAGATTTTTTCGATATAGGGCAGAACGGTGTATGTCATGCACTTTTCCCTGAAAAAGGTTTTGTACGCCCCGGATATACTATAATAATGGGAGACTCCCACACATGCACTCATGGTGCCTTTGGTGCCTTTGCAGCAGGAGTTGGAACAACAGATCTTGAAGTTGGAATACTAAAGGGTGTTTGTGCATTCCATTATCCTGAAACAATAAAAATTGAGATTACAGGAAACCTTCAGGAAGGTGTTTTTGCAAAGGATGTTATTCTTTCTATAATAGGAAAACTTGGTGTTAACGGTGCAACAAACAAGGTAATGGAATTTACCGGTCCCATTGTTGACAGAATGAGTATGGAGGAACGAATGACTCTCTGTAATATGGCAATTGAAGCAGGTGGTACAAGTGGTGTCTGTTATCCGGATAATGTAACAGTAGATTATCTATGGGAATTTATAAAAGATGATTATTCATCAAAAGAGGCGGCCCTTAAGGATTTTAAAAAGTGGCATTCTGATCCTGATGCATCCTATTCCAGTATTCTGACCCATGATGTATCCAGGTTGAAACCAATGATGACAGTTGGTTACAAGCCCGATCAGGTTCAGGAAGTAGATGGAAACGAGAAAATCAAGGTTGATCAGATTTATATAGGCAGCTGTACAAATGGAAGAATAGAGGATCTAAGAGAAGCCGCTGCAGTACTCAAGGACAGACAGATTAACAGTGATGTCCGGGGAATACTTTCTCCTGCGACACCTGATGTATACAAACAGGCAATGAAAGAGGGCCTGATTGATATATTTATGGACGCCGGGTTCTGTGTTACAAATCCAACCTGCGGTGCATGTCTGGGTATGAGTAATGGAGTCCTGGCAGCAGGTGAAGTTTGTGCCTCTACTACAAATAGAAATTTTAACGGCAGAATGGGAAAAGGGGGGATGGTACATCTTATGAGCCCTGCTGTTGCAGCTGCAACCTCAGTTGCCGGTTATATTACAACCCCTGACAACCTGGATTAAGCCTGGTCGCAAACAAGTTTGCTGCTCGGCTATGCAACCAAAGGAGATTTAAATGAAAGATTTTAATGGACAGGTTCTGTTTTTAGACAGAGCCGATATAAATACAGATGAAATTATTCCCGCAAAATATCTTACTGAAATTACAAAGACAGCCCTTAAACCGTACCTTCTGGAAGATCTTAAACTTGACAGTTTCTCTTCGGTCGACATTCCAGGTAAGTCAATCATTATAACAAGAGAAAATTTCGGTTGCGGTTCATCCAGAGAACATGCTCCATGGGCCCTGGAAGTAAATGGAATAAACCTTGTTATTGCAGAAAATTTTGCAAGAATCTTCCGTCAGAATATGTTTAATTGCGGGATGATGGCGATTGAACTGAAAAAAGATATAATCGATAAGATTTTTACAACATTTGCAGGGAAAGAAACAATCATTGAAACAGATTTTTCAAAAGGGAAACTCATGGTTAAATCTGATGACACAAAAATAGAAATCAATTTTACTGTTTCAGAATTCGACAAGTCCCTTGTCGAAGCAGGTGGATGGATTAATTACGCAGATAAAAATTACTAAGAGCCCCCTAGCCCCCCTTGAGGGGGGTATGGGGGGCACTAGGAACAACCTGCTGGGAATCTTTCAACCTGAAAAGTATTTCGTTGTAATTTAAATCTCTTTCCAATAGAATTTTTATCATCTCATTCTGAAAAGTTGCTCCCAGATCCACACCCAGGCCTCTGTCAGAAAAACAAAAATAGTTATAGAGCTCTTTCTTAACTCCAAATTTCCAGGCTCTCTCCATAAGGGGCATAGAAGGAGAATCAAGATTAGGGGTTAAAGTATCTGCCCAGGGAAGATCCGTAAGAGCCCTTTTGGATTGATCTATAGTTTCAAACTTAACTGTTTCAAAATCTTTCTTTGTTTCAAGGGAACCGGTTATATCCTTTACAAGTTCTATTACCATATCGGCTATTGCAGGCGCTGCCGTCAGACCAGGGGATCTGATACCGATGACATTAATAAAATTTGCAGGACTGTTATACTTTTCAATGATAAAATCGTTAGTATTTGGCTGAGCTCTGTTTCCTGCATATGTCTTAACTGTCAATCCTGTATGAAGTCCAGGTACAAGATGACGGGTCTTATCCAGTACTTCTTTTAACCCGGAAATTGTAGTAGTCAAATCATCACTGGAGATCTTATCAAGATTTAAAGATGTTGGACCTATTAAAATATCACCTGTTTCTGTGGGAACTACAAGCGCCCCCTTGCTTTCTTTTGTGGGTGTTGGAAAAATAATATGATTTACATTGTAATCAGGATGTGGTTCAAGTAGAATATACTCACCCTTTCGGGGGCTGATTTCATATTTAGCAATTCCAGCCATAGAAGAAACTGTATCGCCAAAAAGCCCTGCCGCATTGATTACAATTTTTGCATAAACAGTTCCCCTGCTTGTGTTTATTTGTTGAATTCTATCGTCTGACAATTCAAAACCGATTACCTCATGATTCATAAATGGCGTCATGCCATTCTTAACACTATTTTTAAACAGGAAATTTACAAAACGCATGGGGCAGATAATACCTGCAGTCGGGGCTCTTAGAGCACCAATAACCCCGGGATTTATATTTGGTTCGGCCTCAAGAACAGATTTCTGATCAAGAAGTTCAACAGGGACACCCCTGTTATCCCCCTTCTCTTTTAATTCCTTAAGGTATTCCATTCCGGATTCATCAAAAGCAACAACCATGGATCCCGGTCGTTTTAAACCTACCCCCAGTTCCCTGGCCCAATCATCGTATCTTTCATTACCCTTAACTACAAGCTGTCCCCGCAGAGAGTCTTCAGGGTCATCGTAGCCGGCATGAATTATCCCGGAATTCCCTTTACTGGAACCCTGAGTGACCTGGACAGACTTCTCTATCAGGGCAACGGACAGCTTATATTTGCTAAGCTCATAGGTAATTCCTGTACCGACAATACCACCACCAATTACAGCTACATCAAAAACTTTTTTTCCACTCATACCTGATTAGCTCCTAATTTGATAAACTGTTTAATAGTTTCTGAGCCGGACCTGAACTGTTTAATAAAATCCGGATCGGGTCTATAAGCATCACCCACAACAATTAGATTTCTAGTCTTCATTTCTTCCCTGGAGAGATCCAGTTCCCATTTATTCAGATCCCATTCCACAGCCAGATGCTTTCTCCAGGGATGCTCAAGTACAAAATCACCATCCACAGCAAGGCTGTCCCCAGGAATATTAATTGATGCCGAACCACACTGAATCAGCATACCTTCAAACAGAGTATCTCCATATACCTGTTTAAGAACAGCATCATTATGAACAACAATATCATCAGGCCAATTGTCAGGAAGGTTAATTTTTGAAGGGGAAACAACAGTTACAGATAACCCGGCAGCTCTGGCTGATAGCGCTGTTTCCGATGCATACAGGCTTTCACCAAATATAACCAGTTTACTACCAGGAACAAAGGGATAATATTCTATCATCTCTCCCACCTGGTATGTTGTAAAAAACCTTCCGCCCCGTGTTCCGGGAAGAAGATATTTTCCATACATAATCTGAGCTGCCCCAACTGCAACTACCAGAGTACCATAGGAATATTCCTCTTTCTCTCCGGAGCTTGTACGAAGATGTATTCTTTGTTCTTTCTGATCGATATAAAAAACTCTTTTTCCTGTAAAAATCAGTTCATCTATATTATTATGTTCCAGATCGTTAAGTACTTTCTCCCTATAATCAGCCCCGGTATAGTTCCTTTCCTTACCATCCGGAAGCTTAATATTCTTCATCCATGTATTTGTATACATAAGTGTATCCCGGGCTTCAAACAGAGCAATCTTATTATGTCCTTCTAAGATCAGAGAAGTCAAAGCTCCCAGGCCTGAAATACCGCCTCCGATTACTATATAATCATAATCAGGCATATATTCTCCTTTAATTGTTTTAAAATATATTTTTTAATATATAACGTTCCTGGAATAGAGTAAAGTTCAATTGATCATATTCGATCATTATTAATCAAATAAAAACATAACATAGTATAGTCATTTAGTATTTCTATCTAAAACTTATACTTTGCTATTGTCTTCCATACAGGACTTTTACTATGATTGAGTATTCTTTCAAACAAGGCGGGTTTAGTCGTGATAAGAAAACATACTGGTATCTTTCTACTTTTCAACATTATTATTTTATCTTTTTTAATTACCTCCTGTGGAAGCAAGGAACTTTCTCTTGAAGAGATAGAAGCTGTAAAGAAAGGGGAAGAAAATGCTCTCCTCGCAAAAACAGTCAGGAAACCTGGTGGACAGCCATTTGCTATAGGAAAAGTCGGGGGTACATGGATAAACTCTGTTACCAACGACCCTAAAACCTTCAATCTCATAGTTGCCCAGACAGATGGAGAGGCAATGGGAATAATAGGGAACCTTTATGACTATCTTGCGGACTACGATCCATATACAAGAGAATGGATACCCAATCTGGCATCCTTTGAAATCTCAAGCAATAAAACAGAAGGAACTCTTAAAGTTATATTTACCCTGAAAGAAAATCTCTTTTGGACAAACTATAATAGAGATGAGAAAATACCCGTCACATCTGATGATATTGTATTCTGGTACAATGAGGTCGAAGGCGATCCGGACACAAAGTCTTCAGGCTATAACGGACAGTTTCTAACCATGGAGGACGGAACATCCGCTCATATTGATATAGAAAAAATTGATGAACGATCCTTTGCCTTTCATTTTCCCAGGATTGTTGCCAACCCGATTCTGACTCTTAATATGTACTTTGGTCCAAGATATCAGTATGCCCCGGCAAAAGAAAAAGAAGGTGTAGACGGGATGAAAAATCTGTTTACAGTTGATACTGATGTTACACAGCTTCCAAGTGTAGGGGAATTCTATCTGATAGAATATACTCCCGGTGTCAGGCTTGTGTACGCAAGAAATCCTTACTACTGGAAAAAAGATAACAGTGGAACAAGTCTGCCATACAGAGAAAAGGTTATAACGAAAATTGTCCCGGATCAGAACACAGAATTTTTACTATTTAAGAGTGGAGAAAAAGACAGTTACAGTGTAAGACCTGAAGATCTGGAAGATCTGCTTTCCACAGAAAACCCCGATTATACCATTTATAACGGAGGAGCAGGCCTTGGGTC
>CBDVAD010000110.1:0-9284 GCA_965371875.1 uncultured bacterium | reverse complement strand
GGCGGCGTCTGAAATAGGAAACATTGAACCGTTAAATTCATCAGGACTCAAAATACCAGTTGTAACAAAGATCATTAGTACATATAGAATAGTAACTACAACAACAGAAACAATCATTCCAAGGGGGATATTTTTACCCGGGTTCTTAACCTCTTCAGCAATACTGGCAATCTTAAGTAATCCCCCAAAAGATATGAATACAAACGCTGCTGTAGAAAGGATGGAATTAACTCCCATAGGAGCAAAAGGTGTAAAATGTGTTTTATCCACCATTGGAAAACCCATGATAATATAGGCAACCATTATAGATATTAGAAATGCAACCAGTATCAGTTCCAGTAATGCAGCCTCTTTAACACCAACGATATTCAATAGTACAAACAATATTGTTGCCAACATGCCTATAAGAGGCATACTTAGTCCTGTAAGCAGATAAAGAACACCGGATAAACCATAAATTGCAAATGCACTTTTTAAAGAAAGTGCAAACCAGCTTAGAAAACCATTAATGGTCCCCAGAAGAGGTCCAAAGCTCCTGGAAATGAAGTAATAATCTCCTCCGGCCTTCGGCATTGCACTCGAAAGTTCAGCTATACTTAAAATTCCAATTAAGGCTATTACACCACCAATCAGATAAGAGATAAACAGTGAAGATCCAGTATGACTGTATGCAATAGCAGGAAGAACAAATATTCCGGAACTGATCATTGCTCCGGATGCAATACTGAAAACATCGAGAAAATTAAGTTTTCTTTCCATTATTCCGGTCCTATAGTTGTACCCTCGAAGTTATCCCCTGTTAGAATTCGCTTCATATTTTCAATATCATTCCCTGCTGCGGTAATAACTTTCAACCCCAGTTCAGACGCCCGTCTGGTTGCAACCGGATCAAATGGAACATTAACCCCCGGGGTCCATTTATCTCCAACAAGTTTTTTCATTTCATTCCAGCTAATATTATCCAGAGGAACTGCATGGGGATCAAGTTTTGGATCAGCAGAGTAGACTTTCTTTATATTGGATAAATTAATAACAGTATCTGCGCCAATATTTTCTGCCAGAAGGACAGAATCATTATCTGTAGAGAACCCGGGCTTCCATCCTGCAGCAACCAGTATTCTACCCTTAAAAGTCTTAATTGATGTAGGATCAGTCACTACAGGCTCAGGGCAATCATCACCAAATACCCCTTTAAGAAGCTCACCATTCAGCCTTGTTGCCATTATTCCTATCCAATCCTGGGAATCTGAATTATGCTGCTCCACAATCTCCCTGTACGCTTTTTGATAAGATCTGGCAGGACCTCCCCCGCCGACAACAAAAACTAACCTTCTGTCCGGTTCAGCATCAAGATATTCAAGTATTGCCTGTCTGAATTTAATTATAAAAGCAGTATCTACTCCATCAGGTGCTACAATAGACCCCCCAACAGATAAAACTTTAATATTTTTCATGGTTATAATGATAACCAGTAATCCATGATATTGCAACATGGACACATTAGTGTCGTATATGGCAGCAGAGACAGCCCCGGTCCCAACCCGGGGGATTCATGTTATCAGCTTCGGCAATAGACTTTTTCCTCCTAATGAATTACATTAGTAATGAGGTTTTTATGGAAGAAAATCGCTACTATAAACGTGTAAATTTTCATGTAAATGCAGCCGCAAGAATTGATAATATTCTATATACAGGAGAACTTTACGATATTTCCCTGAAAGGCTGTCTCATAAAAATGAATAAGAAACCTGAAAAATATTCAGATAAACCCTGCATTGTAATGCTCAAGCTGCCAAATTCAAATATTACTCTGGAGTTTGAATCCAAAATAGTACACAGGCAAAATGAATTTTTAGGTTTCAAGTTTGAAGGAGCAGATGTAGATTCTATTACCCATCTAAGAAGACTTCTTGTACTAAACACAGGTGATGAAGAGGGTACTGACAGAGAATTTATTTCATGGCTAAATGATAATTGAGGCTGACTCACCTTTAGGGCCGGCCTTTATCAGGAATCAAGATCTGAATCCAGCATACGAACAATAATATAGTCATTCCCATCCATACCTTCATGACAGCCGATACAACCCTTAGGGGTTCCCTCTGCAAGAACCTTTCCCTGAGGTGAATATTTCGCCCAGAACCAATCACCAACTTCAGGATTATAGTCTTTTACTTTCACCATAACTGTTATTGAATCCACAACCTTATCATTAGTAAGGTTTTCCTTAACAATAATTGTACCTTCCGGCGAAATCAAGTTGGAAACAGGAAGAGCATCTATAAGAACCTTGTTTATATAAATTTTATGATAAACACCATGAGGGGCCTGCCCGGGTTGAATACTATCATGCCCGGGCCAGAAAGAATATGATTTATAATCTGCTTCATCTGTAATTCGGGTCCATAAAGCCGTCCCGTCTATATTATCTACAGTTAAAGGATCAGTTAAATTTTCAACTGGTTTTAAACAGCTGCTTAAAATGATAATTAAAATGAACAGGGCTGCTTTTTTCATAGATAATTTACTCCGATTTATCACTCTTTTTTCCAGGTAGTTTGATTATAAATTTAGTTCCTTTATCTGCTGTAGTAGCAATTGAAATAGTACCATTAAGGGATTTTACAGTATCAGAGACAACATCCAGCCCTATTCCTCTGCCGGAAATGGTACTGACTTCAGTCCTTGTACTGAAACTGGGCGAAAATAATAATTCTGCCAGCTTAAGATTTGAAACTTCAGAGTCTCCAATAAGACCTTTCTCTTTTGCCCTGGCCATGACCGATTTAAAATTGATACCCCGGCCATCATCTGAAACAACAATTGTATATTTACCATCCTTTAATATTACAATATCAAGTTTTACTTTTGCTGAGCTCTCTTTACCAACGGTAAGACGTTCAAAACTATCTTCAATACCATGATCAATTGAATTTCTAATTAGATGTATTACAGGATCTCTCATTTCCCGGAGATAGGGAAAATCTTCCATATTACTCCTGGTTATAAGAACCACATCCTTCTCCATCTCTTCACCGATATGAGTAACCATACGTTTTAGAGTCTCAAAAAAATGTTCAATCTTCGATATATTTCCAATGCCTGAAGATCCCGTAAATCTACTGAACCTGTCTGTAATAGCCTTTATCCCATTCAGCTCATCAATCAAACTATCAAGATGCTGTTTAATAATTTCCTGCTTTTTAGAATCAGATCCATTATCTTTTAATTCTACAATTAAACCTTCAGTCTCATGAACTTTATCTGCAAGTAATTTCATATCCATATACCTTGCAGAACCTTTCAGAGAATGCAGATTTCTGAATAAACGGGTAAGAGATTCCGGATTTTCTATGGATTCAAGTTCAGACAATGATGCAGAAAGATTAATTTCTGCATCCTGAATAAATTCAAGAAAATACTCGGGACCTGCTTTAAGGATCACTGCAATCTGTTCAAGTTCACTCTGACTTTTCTGTCTTGCAGCTTCCAGTTCCATTTCAATATTGATAATTTGGGTTCTGTCTTCAAAAATGACCATAACATTTTCAACTTTATCACCATCAAAAATCCGTTGGAAATGGGCATCAATAATTATTTCTGATCTATCTCCCTGTGAATTACCTACCAGTATTTTTTTATTGAACAGAGGATTTATACTGAGAATCATCTCCATATCTGTTTTAGTTTTTTCAAAAACCATCTTTACAAATTGATCAAGCTCTTCTTTTTCTTCACCAAACTTTTCAGCATCAGGATAGATAAACTCAGATAATTTTAATCCTGAAACTTCCTCCTGATTAAAAAGAACAGTTAAAAACCTGGAGTACTGTTTCGAAATGGTAAGATCAGGATTAATAAGAAGAAGTCCCTCATTAATATTATCCAGATACTTTTTATTTTCCCGGTTTCTGGTCTCAATCTCCCTGTTTGTAAGCTCCAGTTCTCTTTTCTCTTTTAATCCGGAAATCATTTCATTCAGCTTTGTACCCAATAGACCAAGTTCATCATTGGATTTGATATTTGTCCTGACATCCAGATCACCAGACCCCACTTTTGTAACAATACTACCAATAGAAAGAACAGGTTTTACAACAATTCTCTGCATCATCCAGATGAGTATAAATGCAATTACTGTACCTGTTAATAAAAAGAAAATTGTTAGAATATTCCTGGAATTGTTTATCTGTTTAAAAATTCCATCCACTGACACTTTGTAATGTGCTACCCCCCTGATAAAAGGATCAGTTCCATGACATGATCTGCAGTCAGGCAGATTCAGAATCGGAAAGAAATACTCCATCTCTCTGGAACTTAAAAGCTCAACATGTTTTGGAGTATTTGTATTAAGAACTTCCTGGAAATTTGGATTATCTATCATTTTAAAATCAGAACGGGGAGTCTGTTCAAACTCTATTTTATCCTGAAAGTTATTCACAGCTTCCACAGTAGAATAGTCATTAAAAGCAACAGTTCCATCAATACGATATATTTCAATCTCTTTGAATTCATGCAATCCTTTGAGGTCTGACATAGTTTTACTTGCTATTGGGGCTTCTCCACTGAGCATTATATTTTTAATAACAGTATTCAGAATTCCATTATTAACAGATAAATTGTTTCGCATGGCTTCCAGGAGGTTACTTTGCTGATTGGAAACAGTAAGAAATACTGAGATTGATATTGTAATCAGCAAGACAAGAATAATTGTAAATACTACTTTAAACTGGATCGAAAAAAGCTTCATTCTGCATCCCGAAGAGACACATTTAAGGTAAAGTCTCCGGCTGAGGATGAAAAAGGTACCGATATAACAGGAACCTGCTCAGGCCAATGGATTCGATAATCTCTTCCTGTGATAACCCCTGGAAGGGAGATAACGATTTTAAAATCAATAAGATCTTTTTTTGCATTTCCAGCAACTATATTTATAAGTTCACCAACTCCATCCAGTACATCGCTGCCAAGTGCCTGATAAGGATGACCTGCAAATTTTGAAATAATTTTTATTGCGGTATCTCTGGAAAAGCTTAATACAACCGAACCGGTAGTTTCTCCTGCAAGACCTATAATACCTGATACTTCATCCAGAGCCTGGGGATCTTCCAGAACATAAGGTTTACCACTTTCAACTTCCAAACCCAGATAGTCTTTAAAAAGATTCATTGATGCAACAATAAAGGGATTAATATATTTTGCTTTCATTTTATATACCTGCTTATTTTTTCCCAAAGAACATCACCTTTTATAGGTTTAACTACATAGTTTGTTACACCGGCAGAAATTGCATCAACAACATTATATTTGGCAGCTTCTGATGTAATCATAATTATTGGCGTATCTTCATATCTGTCAATAGAACGGATAATCTGAACAAACTTTAAACCATCAAGTTTAGGCATATTCCAATCCAGTAGAAAAAGACCAATATCCTCTTTTTCAGCAATCTTAACAGCTGCTTCACCATTTTCAGCTTCAAATATATGGGATTCATCAATGTTATTCTCGAGCAATATATTTTTATGAATCCTGCGCATTACCCCTGAATCATCAACTACAAGAAAATTCATAGATAACCTCCCTGAATTAAAGCTTTTCTAATATAGTCCGGCTATTTTATACAATTGTCAAGTAGATTACAATTTATGTAATCTTAAAAAAGATGTTGCTAAATGTTTGTGTAAGTTTTAATATTCTACTAATACCATTTGGAGTGTCAGATCTTCTTAGAATAGCCCCAGTTTCCAGATAACAAAGAGGTAAACCCATGGGTATAGCCACTATACAGGAACTAGTCAGGGCAAGTGCCCTGCTTACAACTGATCAAAGCCGTACATCCCTTATTTCCATTCTGGTCGAGCAGGCGCAGGATATCAGTAAGTCCGATGTAGGTGCACTTTACGCTTATCCTGTAGATAGTACAAAACAGGCTCCCCTGAAAATGATCTTTAAACGGGGTAAATATGAAATCCAGTCATCCTTTTCCAGGGAATCGAGCCTTGTACAGTTTATGGAAGACTGCGGAGAGGCTTTGATTGTTCATAGCAGGGAAGATCGATTTTTCAAAGATAGTCTTTTAGATGAAGCAATGAACAGTGCAATTGTACTCCCCCTCAACACAGCAAAGCGAAAAATTGGAATACTGGTACTTAATTCAAGAAAAAGAGATTATTACGGAAAAAACAGGCTCCACTTCCTGGATGCATTCACAAAACTCTCGGGAGGGATGGTTCACAATGTTGAGTTATTCCAAGAGATCAAACAGAAACTGAAAGAAATTGAATCACTTCAAAGGTATCAGGAAAGTATCTTCAGCTCTATGACTAATCTACTGATCACCACTGATGAAAAGGGCAATATTCATTACTTTAATCAGGCCGCTGCTGAAAGATTGGGGATGGATAATAATAGTATTGATCAAGGTATCGGAACTTTTTTCAGCAATTCACTTAATAAAAAAATACTAAAAGAAATAACATCTACAACAGACTCCCACAAAGAAATTCTTGGACTTGAAGGTATATACAGAGGAAAAGACAAGGAAATGGATTTTGCCCTGAACATCTCACCCCTAAAAGGTCGCTTAGGGAAACATGAAGGCCTGACTCTCCTCTTTACAGATCAATCCAGAGAGCAGGAACTTAAGCAGAAAGCAAACATGGCAGTAGAGGAAAGGAGAATAGTAAAAGATATGTTCGCAAGGTACATGTCAGCAGATGTACTTAAAAACCTTATGGAATCTCCTGAGCTTGTTCAGTTGGGAGGCAGTAAAAAAGATGCAACTGTATTCTTTGCAGACATCAGAGGTTATACCTCATTCAGTGAGGGCCAGGAACCCGAATATATCATTGAAATTCTAAACGAATACTTCAGTGAGGCAGTAGAAATAGTTATCAAATATAACGGGTATATAGATAAGTTTATCGGAGACTGTATTATGGCAGCATGGGGCGTACCGGTTGTAAACATTGATAAAGATGCAATTTCAGGTGTTGGATGCGCTGTTGAAATTAAGGAACTGGTAAAATCCAAAAGCCGTAATTTTTTCCATGGAAGAGCAGAGCACCTTCAGGTGGGTATAGGAATGCATAGTGGACCTCTGATTTCAGGAAACCTGGGAAGCTCCAGAAGGATGGATTATTCAGTTATAGGGGATACTGTAAATATTGCAGCAAGACTTGAAGGAGTTGCAGGTGCCGGTGAAGTAATAATTACTCAGCAAACAAGAGATCTTATAGGTGACCATTTTAAACTAAAGGAATTAACACCAGTAAAAGTAAAAGGTAAAGATAAACCACTGCATATATTTAATGTATTGAAGCAAGTAAGCTAAGGCTGGTCGGGACTTCGTCCCTGCTCGGCTATGCAACCTGCCTGGTCGGAAGCAAGCTTCCTGCTCGGCCATGCAACCTAAAAGGAGATAAATATGGATAAATTTATAAGTTTGGTAAATGGTATTCCACCGTTGATTCTTATAGGAGCCGGTGTGTTGATAATTGTAGTAATTGCAGCTCTTATCATTTCAATGATGTACAGAAAGAAAATTAAAAATTTTATCAAATACCTTAAAGAAGCTCTGGAAAATGATAATTTTTCAAATGAACTTTATTCCCCGGCATTTATAAAGAGACATTCCCAAAAGGTAGAAAACCTTGCAAACCGGACAGACAGTAGAATCATAAGACTGTCAGGGCTTGGTACTGAGTGGCTTCAGCAATTGAAGGAAAAACCAAAAGATAAAAATGTAAAAAGAATACTGAAATTTATTCCGGCACAAGGTCTGTTCTCCTGTTTTCTGGCTGCACAGAAAAAACATTCTATTACCAAACTGCTCCTTGAATATTTGGGAACAGAGCCGGGTAGTCTCAGACAGTTACCTTTAAGCGGCGGAGGAGAACCATTTGACGGCAAAGCTGCAAAACTTATGTTTAATAAAAGAATGGATGAGATTAGAGAAATGGCCGGTGACCCTGAATGGTCTGTTCGGTATTTTTCAATAAAGCTTCTTCTTAATGAAGAGTCGGATAGATCCAAAAGGGTAATACTTGAAGCATTTTCTGATCCTCACCCTCTGGTAAGAAAATCTGTTATAGAAGAATGTATTATAGATGACAGAGTAAAAATATATGACTTATTAAAAGAACATCTTCTGGACGATCCGAGCTTTGAAGTCAGGGAATCTTCCTACAAACGAATAACTGCAGATTTCAAAGACATTCATAGAATCGACTATTCCTCTCTGACAGCTGTACAATCTCTCCATTCTCTTGAATTCCTTGACCCTGACATTGAGAATGATATTGATGCAGCACTAAACTTTCTTGAAGGACCTGATCTGGAATTGAGGTTTCCTTCAGCAATGTTTCTACAGGAAACAAAAACCCTTGGTGAAATGTTGAAAAAAGTCAGCTTTGAGGACACTAAAAATCTGAATCGTACAACAAAACTTCTTACTAATGCTGCAGAAGTAAAGATTACAGGATTTCTTGGTGAGGGAATATATACTCCGGCTGGCCTTTATACAGCCCTTATACTGCTGAAAGAAGCAGGTGAAAGAAAATATATATCAGACTATGCATTAAAAGTTTTTGAAAATAATTTTGAATATGATGATAAGCTATGGCAGAGTGCAGTTGATTGTATCAGAGAAAGGGGAAATGAAAATGCGGTCATAATTTTACTCAAAGAACTAACAAAAGTTAAATATAATGATACACAAGTAAATTATATCCTGAAAAACCTTCCTTCCAATATCGAATTTTTAAGTTTTAATATTTTAATGGATCTCCTGAAAGATAACAAATTTACCTCAAGAGAAGCTCTAATTGATACAGTTTCAACAATACCGGAAGATATAGTACTTCCTGAGTTATTTAAAATACTTAAGGCCGGACGTGCTGTATTCTCCCACAAAGTACGTATTACAGCTCTGCAAATCCTGGCAAGTTATAAATTGCCTTACTGTCTTCAGCCGATTATTGAGCAGCTGCCAACACTTCCAGTTGCTGAAGCAAAGGAATTTTCCGCTCTGCTGACTGATTTTGCAGGAGAAGCATTTGATAACAGAGTACTCAAATTATTAAAGCAGCCTGATGGGAAGGTAAGAGCAGCAATTATTGCAAGCCTCCCCGGAACCAGAAAAAAAGAATTTCTCAAACCAATAAAAGAAGCTCTGTCTGATGCCGATCCGGATGTAAGGATTGCCGGCATTTGGGCTCTTGCAGATTATGAAGAAAGTAAAATGCTGAACCAGGGCTTTGATATGTTAAGAGATCCTGTTGAAC
>CBDVAD010000109.1:0-9320 GCA_965371875.1 uncultured bacterium | reverse complement strand
CTGAGCTTCAGGAACTTTCCAGTGTGGAAGCCGGACATACAACTCTTGTAATGGAGAAGCTGGCTCTGGAAGAAGTAATAGAGTCTGTAAAAAACACCTTCAAAGCCAGATTTGAAGAAAAGAAGATAAAATTTGACATTGATATAGAATTAAATCTTCCGGAAGTAACTGGTGACAGACAGAAGATATATCAGGTTTTGCTGAATATTGTCTCCAACTCTTTAAAATTTACACCGGACCGGGGCTTAATCACTATTTCAGTCTGGAGTGAAAAAACTTATGGCAATGTGTCCGTGGCTATAGAGGATTCAGGACCGGGTATCCCGACCGATGAGAGAGTACGAATATTTGACAGGTTCTACAGGATTGATAAACACCGCAACAGAGACAGCGGCGGATCAGGCCTTGGGCTGGCAATCAGCAGTGAGATAATAGGTCGCCATGGTGGAACTCTTAAAGCTGTAAATCCAACTTCAGGAAAGGGAACCCGGATTTTAATAACACTTCCAGTTTAGTCTTCATTTTTCATTATTCATTGTTAAATGAACTCTTGACTATATAGCCATTTAGCTGTAAAAAGTTACTTTCAGTAATCAAATAACTATCTAATATCAATGGCAGGTAAATAATGAAAAACGAACTATCTTATATGCTGGTAACTCCATATACCCTGAATAAAAGTAGAACCGGTGGTGTAATGGCCCGGCTTTTATCCCGAATAGATTTGGAATTTGCAGGCGCTCAGGTTTTTTCTCCATCCAGAGAGATGGCAGATGCCTATGCAGATTCTATAGAAAAAAATAGTTCGAAGGATGAAAAAAAAATATCCGGCCTTCTGGCAAATTATGTAAGAACAAAATTTGTTTCTTCTGATGATAAACGTAGAAGGGTTATGCTGATGCTTTTTAAGGGTGAAGATGCTGCAGCAAAACTATCAAAGATTGCAGGTGCTCTTAACTATAAAAATATGGGTATTGAGTCTATTACCGGAGAGACAATAAGAGATACCTATGCTGATCTTGTAATGTCTCCTGATAATCCTGATGAGGTCCAGTATTTCGAGCCTGCAGTTTTTACTGCAAGAACAAAGGAAAATGCAGAGATTAATCTGAAAATATTTGCAGATTTTTTAAAGAATGAACAGGCTATTGTAGAGAATATGAATTACAAAGATCCTTCAAAAATTGAGCGAACTCTTGTAATTATCAAGCCTGACAACTGGAAATATGCAAGTTCCAGACCTGGTACAATTATTGATATGTTTTCAAGAACAGGTTTAAGGCTTATTGGTTGTAAGATACAGCAGATGTCAGTAGCTCAGGGTCTGGAATTTTATGGTCCTGTAAAAGATGTTCTTGTAGAAAAACTTGGTCCTGTTTTTGGGGAGAAGGGAAAGAGTGTTCTTGAAAATGAGTTTGATATTAAGCTTTCCGATGAATCCTTAAAAATGATTACCGATTCATTTGGTGCAGAATATGCAATCGATCAGTTTAATCAGATTATCGAGTTTATGGCAGGTACAAAACCCCCTGAATGTCCTGAAGATGAGCTTGAAAACCCAGGTAAGGTTAAAAGTATGGTTTTAATCTATGAGGGTGTAGATGCCGTTAATAAGATTCGTGATGTGCTTGGTCCAACAGATCCTACTAAAGCACCCGGTGGAACAATCAGAAGGGAATTCGGCAGTAACATTATGGTAAATACAGCCCATGCCTCTGATTCCGCTGAAAATTGTAAAAGAGAGATGGGAATAGTTCGTATAATGGATAACAATTGTTATACTCTTATGAAAGATTATTTGGCTTCTGCTGGAAATTAGTCCCTGATACTGAATTCGCATCCACAATAATTCTGACGATACAGTCCGTATTCCTTGCTGAGTTCAACACTTCTTAAGAAACCATTTTTCTTTTTGAAGTTGAACTCCATAAAGCCGGGGAATACGGATGCAATATCAAAAATTACTTTTGAATTTTTATATGGACCAAGGGTAAGGGTTGTAGTAAATGCAGCAAAGCCTAATTCTTCTGCCTTATCTGCGGTTCTTTTTAGATTGAATTCGAAGCAGAGACTGCATCTGCTGCCGCCTTCGGGTTCTTTCTCATATCCTTTGACGTACTCTTTCCACAGATCATGATCCCATGAATCGTAAATAAGCGACACCTTCCAGATACCTGCAAGCTTTTTGGCAGATTCTAATCTTTTAAGGTACTCAGCTTCAGGATATATATTTGAGTTGGAATAAAAAAGAGTTATATCCCACCCTTCATTAATAAGTCTTTCTCCTGATGGAGAAGCGCATGATGCGCAGCAAGTATGTAATAAAATGGATTTTTTCTCCATATGTGCCTTCATCCTCCCCAGGATCTGATTTCCCTCTTGACTAATAATTAATCTGATCATAAACTTTACCACAATATGCTTGGAAGAATAAACAGTGAAATCCTATTACTATCCTCATTTGTCGTGGTCATGGAAGAGGTCCTTTCTCTTTCTTTGAGAGATGTAGACAGTTTGTAGGAAAACTAAATGAGTTTTTTACCTGCTGTCTGGTGACAGCAGTTTTTTTTTGTGGAGGTAAAAATGAAGAAAGGTCGGAGTACAGGAGCCAAGTCCCTGGTCAAAACTCTTGAAAAAATGGGTGTAGAGGTAATTTTTGGATACCCTGGAGGAGCAAATCTTCCCATATATGGAGCCCTTAAGGGGTCATCCATTAAGCATATTCTTGCAAGGCATGAGCAGGGTGCAGCCCATATGGCAGATGGTTATGCAAGAGTAACTGGTAAGGTCGGTGTATGTCTTGCTACCAGCGGCCCGGGCGCTACAAATTTAGTTACAGGACTGGCAACAGCATTCATGGATTCATCACCTGTTGTCGCTATTACCGGACAGGTACCTTCAACAATGATTGGAAATGATGCCTTCCAGGAAGTTGATATTACAGGGATTACCATCCCTATAACCAAACACAACTATCTTATTCAAAATGCCGCAGAGATAGGGCCCTCTGTAGAAGAGGCTTTTTTCCTTGCAGATACAGGAAGGAAGGGCCCTGTTCTTATCGATATTCCTAAAGATATACTCTCTTCTGAATTTAATATAAGTGATGAAAAGAAAAATAAGCTGGAAGGATACAATCCAACCCTGAAAGGACATCCCGGGCAGATAAAAAAAGCATCAGTTCTGATTAAGGATGCTGAAAGACCTGTAATTATAGCTGGTGGAGGTATTTTTCACTCAGATGCATTTGAAGTCTTAAAGGATTTTGTAGAAAAATCCGGTATTCCATGTGTCCATTCATTAATGGGAAAATCTTCAATTGACTCTGATCATAAATTGAATTTCGGTATGTATGGTTATCATGGTAAGGTTGCTGCGAACACAGCAGTATCAAAGGCAGACTTAATAATTGCTGTTGGAACACGCTTTGGCGACCGGTCTACAGGGCCCCTTGCTCCTTATGCAAGGGATGCTAAAATTATACATATTGATATAGATCCGGCGGAGATAAGTAAAAATGTTTCTGTTTTTATACCTATTGTTGGTAATGCAGGGGATATTCTTCCAAAATTGACAGAATTGATTAGTACTAAAAAACTTCTTGAATGGGTCTCATTTTTAAAACAGACAGAGAAAGAACATCCTCTACGTATAGGAGGAAAAGAAATCTCTGTTCCTGCTGTCCTCGAAGTGGTAAAGAAGATAGTAAAGGATCCAATTATTGTTACAGATGTTGGCCGGCATCAGATGTTTGCCGCTCTTTATTCAGATGTGAAAGCAGGGAGAACATTTCTTACATCCGGTGGTCTTGGAACCATGGGATTTGGATTGCCTGCTGCAGTTGGAGCAAAGGTAGGGGCTCAGTCACTTAGTAAAAACAGACCTGTTGTTTTAATCGCCGGAGACGGTGGATTCACTATGACTTGTCAGGAGATTATTACCGGGGTGGAAGAAAAATTACCTCTTATTCTGATTGTTCTTAACGATTCAACACTTGGGATGATAAAGCAGCTTCAGGATGAGTTTTATGACGGTAGTTTTAATATTTCAGGTCTTGGGGATTTTGTTAAATTTGATAAACTTGCCATGAGTATGGGAGCCGTTGGATATCATACAGAGACAATTTCTGAATTTGAAGAAGCACTTATAGAAGCGCAAAATTCTGGTGGAACTTGTGTAATTGACTGTATTATAAAAGAAGATGCTCATGTTTATCCAATGGTTACTGGTGCAGATCTTCTGGATCTGGTTGAATAAGGGGGGAGAATTAAATGAAACATACCATATCAATACTCTGTGACAACAAGTCAGGAGTAATGACCCGGATATCGGGACTTTTTTCCCGGAGGGGGTTTAATATTGAAAGCCTTACTGTAGGAACAACTGAACTGGAAGGGAAAAGCCGATTTACCATAGTTGTTCAGGGCGATGATTCGGTTCTGGAACAGATTAGAAAACAGCTTCAGAAGCTTGTTCATGTAATCAAGGTCTGGGATATAAAACAAGACACTATAATTGAGCGGGAACATGCTCTTGTAAAAATTAAGGTTGATCCTGATAAACGATCAGAAATTCTGCAGATAATAACTGCTGCGGAAGCCCGTATCCTTGATTCTTCAGGTCAATACTGGACTCTGGAGGTTACTGGCAGTACAGCTTCTGTGAGCAGTGCTATAAGCCTGCTTTCTGAGTACAATATTGTTGAATCCATCCGGACAGGGCGGATTGCTCTTGAGCGTGGTATGGGTCCGAATAAATAAAAATGGAAAAATATGATTGCATAATAATTGGCACCGGCCCTGCAGGTCTGGGAGCTGCTTTTTATCTTATTAACAAGCAGCCTGATCTGAATATTCTTATACTGGACAGCGGCAAAACCAGTTCCGGTGGATTACGAAATGATTGTAAGATGAATTTTACCTACCCTATAGGTTTTCCTACTGATAACTGGGATAAGGAAGATGCTGATTATTATCTTGAAATGGTAATAGAGAAACTTAAACCGGATATCCTTGATAAAAACAATCTCTGGATATATCAGAAAAGGGCCGAAAAATTAGGAGTCGATCTTGTCAATATAAAGCAGACACATCTTGGTACCGATGGTGGTCTTTTGTTAATAAAGAAACTTATTGCAGAATTAGAAGAACTTGGTGTTATTATTGCTCTTGAAGAGACAATGCTGACTGTGGATTATTCAAAGAAATTTATAAGTACCGGCAAGAGAGAGATTGGTTTTAGATCTCTTTTGATCGCACCCGGCAGAAAGGGATTCAGATTTATTCAATCTGTAATGGACAGCCTGGACGTTCCATATATGGACCATATAATTGACATTGGTATCCGGGTGGAAACCCGTATAGAGCATTATCCAATTGTAAAAGACTACTATGATCCCAAATTTATGTTTCCTGAGAAGGTCCGTACATTTTGTACCAACAGCGGGAATGCACATGTTGTACGGGAAAAGTATAAAACCATTCATGACGAAGTTTATTATTCTGTAAACGGCCATGCCTGGTCGACAGAGAGAGAGTCCAATGGTCTTACTAATTTTGCCATGCTTAAGACGGTGCGATTTACTGAACCTCTCGCAAGCGGGCAGCAGTTTGCAGTGAATCTGGGGCTTCAGGCCATGCTTATGGGGGGCGGCAGACCTCTGATGCAGCGGGTAGGGGACTTTCGTCTTGGTAAACGTTCCAAGGCACACAGCTTTAATGGTGATTTATACGATTATAAGCCGACTTTAGCAGCTAGCTGTCCAGGAGATATTAGTCTTGCAAAACAGGCAAAGATTTTAAGAAATATCTGGAAATACATGAAAATGCTGGCTACAATTGTTCCCGGTGTCCTTCATCCCAGTACGATAATGTACTATCCTGAAATTAAACTTTATGCCAACAAGCCGACTTTTCTTGATAGACACTTTCGGGTAAAGGATTCCATCTACTTTGCAGGAGACGGTGCCGGTACCAGCAGGGGGATTACTGCGGCCTGGGCCAGTGGTATTCGGGCTGCTGAGGGTATGCTGGAGGTTATCAAGTCCTAGAGACGCACGCCGTGCGTCTGTACGGCGAATTCCAGGATCATTAAAATGTCCAGATGTATGATAGTTCTGTACCCCATAGTCTGGATGCATGGCCTGCTCCGTTAAGATAATATCCTGTCTGGTCTCCTACTTCTTCCGGGTTGGATGGGTCTTTATCAAAATAGTAGGTATTTCCCACAGCTTCCGGAAGTTCCTCCCAGAATAACGTAAACACCAGTCCTTCATTTGATCTCATTTTAATATTTATAGATAACTCAGTTCTGTACCAGAAATTTGCAAGGAATGTATCAAGAAAAAAGTATGGAGCTTCGGTTCTAAGAATGTGATGGTCAAGGTCCCATGCATAGATCAGTGGAGAGATGGCGATATTTAATCCTGTAGTAATATTCCCCTTTGTAAACAGGATACCTACAGAGGTATAGAAAATATTCTGAATTATTTTATAGTCAATTCCATTTACTCCATTAAGGTTACCGGTTATAGGTGTGTCAGGATCAATAAAATAGTCATCGGATAAAAAATCCCAATAGTAAATATATTCTCCCGTTTTGTCCTCCCAATCCAGATAATTCAGCTTATATCCAAGTTTTATGGGGAAAGAAACGAATTCGTTAAGCGTATGCCTGTAAGATGTGTTTATATCAAGGAAAAAAGATTTATCCAGAAAAATTAAACTTGTCGACCAGTTTGTCCATTCAGTTTTTGTATAATCGCCCCAGTCATAATCTTCCATTATCCCCGATCCTTGAGTGACTGCTGTTCCCAATGATATATCCAATGCCCATGGCCCTTTTGAAGCACCAGCTGTGAAATTAAGCAGAAAGATATTATCCAGATCCCAGAGCAGTTCACTTAAGTACGGGTTTGCGGAATTGGCATTTGTATAGACTATTTCTCTGTACTGACCTTTCAGATAACTGAGTCCGGTACCAACTGAGTAGTTGATACCTGAAAAAAATCCTTTCTGTGAGGATTTTGATGAATTAATAGTTGAATTATTTTCAGGAAAACATGGAGAAATAAATATAAGCAGTGAGAGAATAAGTATTATATACTTTAATCTACTTGTATTCAGATTTAACTCCTGTGGATTTACAGTTAAATATATGATATGTAATAATTATCCTTTCTTCAAGGAAGAAGTAAGTGAATAAAGCATCATTATTTATATTGACCTGTAGTAGCTCTTGACGCTATTAGCTTTATAAGCTAGTATCTATTATGATTAAAAGTTTTTCCGACAAGAATTCTATCCGCGTTAATGATCAATGGCGTATCTGTTTTAAGTGGATTGATGGAAATGCATTTGATGTTGAATTTTGTGATTATCATTAGCCTGGTCGTGCGCTTCGCTTACTGCTCGGCTATGCAACCTAGGATGGTGTTAAATGAAAAATGAACAGGAATATAGTGACAAACTTATTGAGCTGACTACTCCTGGTGAAGTTCTTAAGGAGGACTTTCTTGAGGCCATGGGACTAACAGCTTATGAGCTTGCAAAAAGTGTAGGAGTAGATCCTATGAGAATCTCAAGAATAATCAATGGTACAAGAAAAATTACGGCCGATACAGCCATCAGATTTTCCAGGTATTTTGGAACTTCTGCAGAATACTGGATAAACCTGCAGTCTCTCTTTGATCTTGATGTTGCGAAAGAGAAGAATCGGGAAGAGTATAAAAAAATTCATCCTAAAGCATCTTAGGACAGCTTTCATGTTTAGAGAAATTGATGTCAGTGAAATTACAACTGCAGTCAGAGATTTATCAATTGAAGCAAATATTGTAGCTAACTGTGATCTGCGGGATGCACTTACTGTATCCCTGAAAAAGGAAATATCTCCGGTAGGGAAGGCTGTCCTTGGCCAGCTCATTAAAAATCAGGATATAGCAAAGAAAGAAAAAATCCCTATCTGTCAGGATACAGGATTCACAGTTGTTTATCTTGAAGTTGGTATGGATGTCAGACTAACAGGTGGTACCATCAATCAGGCCGTTGATCAGGGTGTTCGTGAAGGTTATACAGAAGGTTTTTTACGAAAATCTATTATAAAAGATCCTTTGACAAACCCTGTAAATACAAATGATAATACACCGGCAATAGTACATATTGATCTGGTGGCTGGAGATAAAATAAAGATAACTCTTATGCCAAAGGGTGGCGGTGCAGAAAATATGAGCCGTATAAAAATGATGAAACCTTCGGATGGTGCTCATGGTGTTCTGGATTTTATTCTCGAAACAGTTAAGTCAGCCGGAGGAAACCCCTGCCCCCCTATTATTGTTGGAGTAGGTGTAGGGGGTACTTTTGATTATGTTGCCTACCTTGCAAAGAAATCTCTTCTGCGAAAAATTGGAGAACGAAACAGAGATTCTGAAATCGCGGAAATGGAAAACAGATGGCTGGAAGAAGTAAATAAACTTGGTATCGGACCTGCAGGATTAGGTGGTAAAATAACAGCTCTGGATTTATTTATAGAGGTTTTTCCCAGGCACATTGCAACCTTTCCGGTAGCTGTTAATATTCAGTGTAATGCCGCCAGAGTAAAAACCAGGATTATCTGAGGTTCCCGGGTTTACCAAAGAGGATGTATGACAAAGAGAATTGAAACGCCTTTAACAGATAAGGTTATTAAAACACTTCATATTGGGGATGAAATCCTTTTAAGCGGAATTATCTACACTGCCAGGGATATGGCCCATCTCAGATTGGCTGAGATGATTAAAAAAGGTGAGGATCTTCCTTTTGATAATACAGGTTTTGTTATCTACTATGTAGGGCCTTCCCCTGCTCCAGCGGGCCAGGTTATAGGTGCTGCAGGACCTACCAGCAGTTACAGGATGGATCCATTTGTGCCGGATATGTTTTCTGCCGGGATGAAGGGGATGATAGGAAAGGGACCCCGATCGAAAGAAGTGATAAATGCAATAAAAGAAAACTGCGCTGTGTATTTCGGTGCAACCGGCGGTGCTGCTGCATTGTTATCTAAGTCTATTGTCGAGTCAGAAATAATTACTTTTGAAGATCTCGGTACAGAAGCAATTCGAAGACTACGAATTAAAGATATGCCTGTAATAGTTATCAATGATTGTTTTGGAGGTGATCTGTATGCAGAGGGGATTGCAAAATACAAAACCTGAACCGAACGTAGAGACGCCCAAATTGGGCGTCTCTACTGTTTCAATTTTGCAGCGTTTGCTTCTTTAATCAATGCTCTGGCCAGGGAGACCATAGGGTCTATGAGTGGAATATTTTTATACTGCTTATAGGGAA
>CBDVAD010000108.1:0-9394 GCA_965371875.1 uncultured bacterium | reverse complement strand
AGCTGCTCACCAATTATCCAGTTATTACCTGCTCCGATTGTAATAAAAAGATCATCTTCCTGCAGCAGTTTTGTATAAAAATTGAAAGAATCTTCAATTTCATGGAAATAATGTACTTTGTTATGATTTTTTTTCATCTCTTCAAAGAGAGAATTACCGTTAATACTGCCTTCCTCTTCTCTGGCAGAGCTGTAAATTTTGTGAAGAACAACAATGTCCGCATCTTCAAAACAGCTTGCAAAATCCTGAAAAAGAGCTTCGGTCCGGGAATATGTATGGGACATAAAATCTGCAATTATCCGTTTACCAGGGAAAAATTCCCGTAAACCTTTTAAAGTAGCAGCAATCTCTGTAGGATGATGTCCATAATCATCCATGAAGAGAACCCCCTTGTATTCCCCCTTAAGTTCTGATCTGCGTTTACTTCCTGTAAAAGAATCAAGTCCAGCTGCAATATTTTCTATATCAGGCTCCCGACCTTCTTCTTCAAGAATAGAGACTGTCAGGGCAATGGCTGCAGCTGCATCAAGGACCATATGTTTTCCAGGAACTCTAAGTGTAAACTCACAATTAAAACCCTCGAGCCGGAATCCATTTATTCTCTCTCTTTTTTCAGACAAAGATACTCTGTAAGGACTTAACGCGGTTAACCCATAAGCAATCTGCCGGATATCAGGCCTGAGTTTATTTAATTTAGCAGCTGCGACCCGGGAACCCTTATCGTCACTGCAGTATATTAGTCTGCCTCCAGGGGGAAGAAGCAACATATAACTTATAAAGGCATCTTCGATATCATCATAATCTTTAAAATAATCCATATGATCGGTTTCTATATTTGTTAATATTATTATTTCAGGATAAAAATGAAGAAAATGCCGTTTGTACTCACAGGTCTCTGCAACAAAGTATTTATTACCCCCGACATAGCTCGATCGGCCGCCAAAAGAATCAACTCCCGAACCTGCAAGAACAGATACAGGAAGATTAAGATATTTAAGAATAGTGCCAGCCATTGCTGTTGTTGTTGTTTTGCCATGAACTCCGGATATTCCACAGGAGACCATTGGTTTCGACAACTGACCCAGAGCTTCAGAATATTCAAAAACTGGAACATCAAGTTTGAAAGCAGCTTTCATCTCCGGATTATTCAGGTCAGAATAGGCTGCTGAGTGAACTATAAAATCTATATCCTTTGGTAAATTATATTCCGAGAATCCTTCAGTATAGGGGATTCCAAGGGAATCAAGAATTTTATCAGTATAGAATTTTTCGTCTGTATCGGAACCAGATATATTCGCTCCCTTGCTAAGAAATATTTCTGCCAGGGCAGTCATACCAGTGCCTTTGATTCCTATACAATATATATGCTTTCCCTCCAAATTTGATGGTAATAATTGATTGCTCATAGGGCAGATAGTACCCTTATTGCATATTAGTTGCAACGGCACTCATTCATATCAATATTTCAGAGTGCCTCCTGTCGCAGAAATTCAATCAACCCGGATTTATCGGGTTGGAATACATAACCCGTAACGAATTTCGGAAAGGAAAGAGAATTCAAGTAGAAGCTATTGATTAAATTTACGATAATTAATATATCTCAGCTAATACAAAACCCTGAACAATAAGCATCAAACTGTATTGCCGATCAAGAATAATATTGCTTATATCAATCATCTCTCATTATAATAAAGATATTTTTTTGTAATTATTATGTATAAAATACGTAATTTTAAATGTACATAAGAAGTAATTAAATTGTAAATATAAATTGACATATAGTTAGCATAATGATAAACTCTAAAAAATAATTAAGGAGTGATATCTCATGAAAGAAGTGAGAAGGTTAGATACAGCATCATTGTTGGAATTTACGAAGCAAGTAAGACGAGATATAATTCAAATGATAGACGACGCTGGATCAGGGCATCCCGGAGGGTCTTTATCATCAGTTGAAATTCTTACTGTTCTGTATAAAAAAATAATGAACTTTCAGCCGGCTAATCCGGATTGGGAAGATCGGGACAGATTTATTTTAAGTAAAGGGCATGCCGCACCAGTGCTCTATTCAGTATTGGCCAGGTGTGGATTTTTTGACTCAGAAGTTCTTCGAAGTTTTAGAAAATTCGGAAGTCCTTTACAGGGGCATCCCAGTATGGAAAAGCTTGCCGGTTTGGATTATTCCGGGGGATCACTTGGACAGGGACTCTCTTTCGCAAATGGGATTGCTTATGGGCTTAACATAAAGAAATCCAGTGCAAGAGTGTATGTTCTTGTTGGTGATGGGGAAATTCAAGAAGGACAAGTCTGGGAAGCTATGATGACCAGTTCACAGCAGGCTCTTGATAATTTGGTTCTGATTGTAGATTCTAACAATCTCCAGATTGATGGGGCGATTTGTGATGTAAAAGGATTAGCTCCGCTTGATAAAAAACTTGAATCATTTGGATTTTATACACTGGTCGTAGATGGGCACGATATGAAGGCTCTTGAGAATGCTTTGAATGAAGCAGCCGGAATAAAAGGTAAACCCACAGCTATAATTGCTCAAACAGTGAAAGGGAAAGGTATTTCATTTCTTGAAAATCAAATATCTTCGCACCATCGAACTGGCTTTACATCGGAAGAAAAACAAAAAGCATACCTCGATATTGAAAGTTAATAAGGAGATACTAATGAGTGACAGTTTTTGCACCAGGGCAGCCTATGGAAAAGCACTTATGAAGTTTGCTGAAAAATATCCGGAAATTGTTGTTCTTGATGCAGATCTTTCTGCAGCAACAAAAACTCAGGATTTTGTTAAAACCTATCCTGAAAGATCTATTAACGTTGGTATATCTGAGCAGGATCTTATTGGAACTGCTGCAGGTCTTTCTACTGTCGGGTTCATTCCCTTTGCAGCAACATTCGCTATATTTGCAGCAGGAAGAGCCACGGATCAGATACGTAATTGTGTTGCATATAACAATATGAATGTAAAGATTGTTGGTACACATGGAGGTCTCAATGTTGGTGAAGATGGAGGCTCTCATCAGGCTCTGGAAGATCTGGCAATTGTAAGAGTTATTCCCAATATGACTGTTCTTGTTCCCTGTGATGCTGAAGAGACCTATCAGGTTGTTGAGGCAGCAATTCGTCATAAAGGTCCTGTTTATATACGCCTGGGCCGGGATATTTTTCCAAATGTTAAGAAAAGCAATGAACTGTTTGAAATTGGTAAAGCTTATGTACTTCGGGAAGGAAATGATGTAGCTTTATTTGCCCATGGGTTGATGGTTTCATCCTGTATGGAAGCAGCAGATTCACTTTCTAAAATTGGTATATCTGCAGCAGTTGTTAATATTCCAACCATTAAACCTTTTGATACGCAAACAGCCATAGATGTAATAAAAACTGTAAAAGCGGTAATAACAGTAGAAGAACATATGATTAATGGTGGCTTGGGCAGCATTCTGGCAGAAACCATAAGTGAATCCGGAATTTCAGGAGTACCCTTTAAGAGGATGGGTATAGATGATAGGTTTGGACAGACAGGTACGACAGAAGAGCTATTGCAGGAGTATCAACTTACTCCATTGGATATAGAGAAAGCAGCACAGCAGATTCTTGCTCATTAACATTATGAGAATCCTTTCAGCAATCTAAAGTGTGGAAGCCCGTTCGATTAGTGAGAAGTTTGAGAATAGTCGCATTGCGGGTGAAGAGGGATCGTTGATGCGATTAAACATAGCTTTTATAGCAAGAGCTGCCAGGTTGTGGCAATGTTGATCGATAGATGTAAGCTGTGGATTTATATTTTGTGCAAACACCGAGTTATCAAAACCGGCTAAACGAAAATCTTTTGGTATGTGATATGATTCTTCCTGTAATATCTTTATTAATCGTATGGCTAACCAATCATTGCTGCAGATAATGTTTCTTACACCTTTTTCTTTCAGTTCTTTCCCGAAATATTTTTTATTCTCATCGATAGTATGAATCCAATCAGATGATGGAGTTATCCCATGATCCATCAAAGCCCCTTTAATGCCTTTAAGGCGAAGCTGAACAGTCTCTCCGGAAAAAGGGTTGCTGCAAAAATCTATACGGGTTTCACCTTTTTTCAAAAAATGTTCCGCAAGATGGTATGCTGCCCGGTAGTTATCAATGCCTACAAAATCAAAATTACTACTGCCGGGAAAAGGTTGAAAATCTGCATCAATTAATACTATGGGTATGTTGGCTTCAGTAAGTCTCTGTGCAATCTGATTAGTGCTTTTCATGCAGTCAGCGGTCAGTTCAATTGGTACCAGAAATACCCCGGAAACTTTCTGATTAATATAAAAATCTGCCATACGATCAAGATCCTGGGAACTGGAGAAGCGCTTTGGGAACTTACCGCCCCATACAATTTGAAAATCAAGGGAATTGGAAAATGATGCTATCTCCTGAGATAATGGATTAAATAGTCCCTCCATATTCAAGCGAAAAGGAAAAAGGAGTCCAAAAACCAGACTGGAGTCGTTTCTGTGCGGCTTAAGAGTTATTCGGGTTCCTGAACCTGCTTTGCTTTCAAGATATCCTTCATCCTGAAGTTTTTTCACAGCTTTATGAATAGTTGGGCGTGAAACATTGTATTGGGTTGCAAGGGTTAGTTCCGTTGGAATACGATCTCCAATGTTATATCCAGGACTTGCAATAAGGTTATAGAGATCAAAATATATCTTAGCATGAAGGTCTTGTGTTTTTTCCAAATTATTTTCCCTATTCTTATAAATACAATAATAAACAGATTTTATTATTATAGCAAGTATAAACCAAATAACTGTATATAAAACATAAACTAAATGTAAAGCCTATGTTTTATTTTGTAAAATTTATTTGACAATAGACGAACACTGTGAGAAAATGATTTAACCCGATAAATTATCGAGTTAAAAAAAACCAAGGAGGTGCAGTAATGCATCATTTTAAGAAATTACTGGTAGTGCTTATCATCTTTCTGATTCCTTCAATGTTTTTGATGGCAAAAGGTGGAACTGAAGTAGAACCTGAAGGTGACAAATCAGTGGAATTAACTGTCTGGTTTGGACGAGAAAATTTTATTCCTGATAATGCATTTGATGCCTTTCATGAAAAGTATCCCAATATAACTGTAAAAGTGGATGTTATCCCACTAGAGCAGGCTTTAACAGAAGCCTCAACAGCTCTAAGTGCTGGTGTAGGTCCGGATCTTTTACAAACTGATTCACGACGCATCCCCCCATTAGTGGAAGCTGGTCTGTTGTATCCCATGGATGAACAGTTGGCTCTCTGGAAAACAGAGGATCCTGAAGGCTATAATGCTGTTTCTTCTGCAGGGTGGGAACATGGTATGTACAATGGTGTAGCATATGGTGTAGCGATTTTTTCCGGCCCATTTAACTATGTATATCGTAAAGATTGGTTAGAAGCTGCAGGTCTTGATGTTCCAAAAACATGGGAAGAGATGTTTAATGTTGCACGTGCACTTAATACTTCGGACAGACTTGGATATTCTATACGTGGTGCTAACAGCACAGTATGGTTTTCTTCCCATTATATGTCTATGGGTGGAACCTATGATGCTAACAATGTAATTCAGCTTGATTCAGAGGCTGGTATTTATGCTTTACAGTTTTACCAAACTCTTGTAGAAGATGGTCTTGTTAGCAAGGATGTACTTGCCTGGGGTTCCGGTGATATGAGAGCTGCCTTTATAACAGGTCGTGCGGCACAGGCTCCTATTGGAACCAATATTTTTCCAAAAATACAAGAAGAACTTAAATATGGTGTAGAGTGGGGTGCAACGCCTCCATTGTATCGTGAAGGTGCAAAAGGTGAATATCGCTATGCTTCCCTCGGATGGCCAATGGTTGCAACAAAAGCAACTGAACATCCCTATGAAGTTGGACTTGTTCTTCGATATTTAGCAGAGCATGAACCGGCAATGAGTGTAGCAAAAAGATATCAGCCTACCACAGTAACTACTGTATGGGATGATCCCAGTTACATTGCTGAACAACCATGGGCATCAGATTTTTCAGAAGTAATGTTAAATATGGTTCCTACTCCTCCAAATCTTTACATAACTAAAATGGATCAGATAATATTAGATGCAATGGGTGAAGTTATGAGTGATATGAATGCAGACCCGGCAGAGGTTGCAGCTCGTTATCAAAAACAATTGAATAGTTTATTTTAGAACAGTTACAAACAACTGAATAATTATAACATAGTGATACTGCTGAACGGTATCGCTGTGTTATTTCATTATATAACCTAGGAGTTCATCAAAATGAAGAGAAAGTCGTTGTTTAATACTGTTTATTGGCGTAAACGCTTATTGCCGTATTTGTTAGTATTGCCTTCAACATTATTTGTTCTTGGTATTCTTGGCTATGCAATTATGGTTGCTATAAAAGATTCCCTTCACAAATACCCCATGTTGGCTACTTCAGGCAAGTTCGTTGGCTTAGACAATTATATTTCTCTATTCCAGACTCCTCACTTTCAACACTCAGTTGCAATAACTTTCATTTTTGTTTTTGGAACCGTTATACTGGGTCTTGTGCTTTCGTTTGTATTAGCCCTGTCCCTTTTTAACCTCAGTGAAAAGGCACGTATTTTCAGGACAATCACGCTGATACCATACCTGATTTCTGGTGTGGCTGCTGCCATTATTTGGCGATTTCTTTTCAATGGTGATGTAGGATTTGTCAATCCAATGCTTGCTGCTATGGGTATCCCTCCGGTTCAATGGCTAAGCAAGGGTACAAATGCACTTATTGTTGTAACTTTAGCTAATACCTGGAAGATATTTCCGATGTCCACTATTCTGCTACTTGCCGGACTGCAGGTAATTGATAAAGATTTGTATAATGCAGCTACTGTAGATGGTGCCAACAACAAGCAGATGTTTTTTTACATTACTATTCCACTTCTCGGTAGTTATCTGGCGACCTGTATGATTTGGCTAACCTTTGCAAGTTTTAATATGTTCTCTATTATTTATCCTCTTACCGGTGGTGGTCCCATACGTGGAACTGAAGTGATGGCACTGTTTATGTATCGGCTGGCTTTCGGGGAATTGAATTTTTCTACAGCTTCAGCAGTTATGATACTTCTGCTTGCGATTAATATCATTTTCAGTCTGATTTTTATTCGGCTGTTTCGAAACAAAACGATATAGGAGGTCTCAATGAAAAATAAATTATTGGGTAATAATATGATTTCAAGGTTACCAGCCTATAAAAGGAATGCCAGAATACTATCATGGATAACTCTGGCAATAATGATGATTTGGCTTCTTTTGCCAATATTTTGGGCTGTTTTATCGACTTTTAAAACACCGATTGAAATTTATAAAGTACCAGTGAAAATTTTTCCGGAATCATTTTCTTTCAAGAATTATATTTCTGTTCTTGCTGATTCGGATTTTCCAAGGTACCTGGGGAATACTGTTTTTCTTACAGTTGTAACAACTGTACTTACACTTTTTATCAGCTTCTGGGCAGCCTATGCGTTTGCCAGGATGCGTTTTCCTCTTCAGCATATTCTTTTATTAGCTGTGCTTGTCCCCCGATTAATCCCCCGTATCAGTGTAGTAATACCCCTCTATCGAATGATTGTATCGCTGGGTTTATTAAATACATATACAGCACTACTTCTAACGTATACGGTAACTTCTATTCCTTTTGCTGTTTGGATACTCACCAATGTCTTTCAGTCAATTCCAAGAGAGATTGAAGAGTCAGCGTTTATTGATGGTGCTAAGCTGTGGCAGACAATGCTGTATATTATGGTTCCCATTGCTACACCAGGGATTTTAGCCGTAATAATCTTCACTGTTCGTGAAACATGGAATGAGTTTCCATTTGTTCTCTCTTTTACCACCTCTGCAGCTCTGCGTACCTTACCGTATCAGCTTTTCTTATTCCGGGATACGCTGGGTATAGAAAACTGGCCATTAATTAACACTTTTGCAATTATTACTGTTCTCCCCATATTGATCGCTTATTTCATTTTTGCAAAACAAGTGACCACAGGGATAATCCAGGGGGCCGTTAAGTAAAAAATATTAGTTTAAGCAATTGGTAAACGACAGGATATACAACTTACTTACACTTTAATAATAAAAAACTCAAATTAGAGTTCTTTTTTACATTGGGCAATAAACAGAACCATCAAAATTAATTAGGATTACTATCTCATATTCACATTTTTATTATAACATCTCATCGTTCCAGTATATTTTCCAAATACTAACCATCTAAAACATCGAAGTCTATTCCAGCGCTATGTTAAAATTTTCTTCATTTCACTTCTTTAGATTCGAGGACAAATTCGTCACGATTAATTCTTGCAGTTACATGGTATTTAGCACCGAAATATATCTCTCCTGGTTTTCTCCTATCTATTAGATTTTTTTTCAAATTATTCTAATTATTCCTCCGTCCCCTTCTCCCTGCAGACTCCAGTAAGCGTACAAGAAGGGGTAATGAAAGACCTGCCCGACCCGCCTGCGGAGGGACGGAGCAGGGAAAAGGGGAGGAATAATCGCGAAGCTTGCAGCGATTTCAGGGCTGTAACGAGGGGAAGACTTTTCCCCTTTCATAATTATTGTCATTGAAATTATTTCCCTACTTGTAAAAACTTCAGTTTTTCTTCATTCTGTATGTATGAATATAAGTAACTTTTTTGATTTCATTCTGGATACTTTTGAAAGAGTGCTTAAAAGAGGAAACAGTGTCCGGCCAAGACTTTTCAATTTTATCATAAGGCTTTTTAAGGAATTCAAGAGGGATAAATGCTTTATACGTGCCTCAAGTCTTTCTTATACCAGTCTTATGGCACTCATTCCTCTGACAGCCCTTAGCTTCTCTCTTTTTACAGCATTTGATGCCTTTTCAGGAATTAAGGAAAATGCTCAGAAATCGATAATAAATATTCTGGTTCCTACACGACAGGATGAGTTCATGGTCTATATTGACCAGTTTCTTGATAACTCAAAAACAATGGGTATTATTGGACTGCTTCTTTTTGCTGTTACATCAATAATGCTCCTGAACAGAATAAGCGAAAGTTTTAATTCAATTTGGGGAAGTAAAAACAGAAGAAGTTTTATTGGAAAATTTACATCATATTCCTCTGTAATTGTTTTTGGAACTCTTTTAATAGGTACAAGTTTTACAATAACAGCGCCTATAAGAAAGTTTCTGGATGGATTCCCTGAAATCCAGTTTATTATCAGATGGTTTTTTGTTCTTTCCCCTTCAATTTTTATCTTTTTTACATTTCTACTGATGATTACCGCCATTCCTGCAGGAAAGGTTGCAATAAAAAGCAGTTTATTAGGTGCTTTTATAGGAACAGTTCTATGGGGATTGGCCAGAGG
>CBDVAD010000107.1:0-9395 GCA_965371875.1 uncultured bacterium | reverse complement strand
CAATAAACCTTTTTTCATCTGTTTCTCCTTGTGATTATTTATCTATCAGACATGCAATTTCTATGCCAATTTTAATCTTTAGCGAAATATTCGAAAGATGCCCCACTTTCTATGGCAAGCAGGCTGAAGAACACCAGAATGGGACCAATTTTAATTTTTGATACTGTATCCTGACAAGGATATACCCCATTAGTCGGATACCCAGGTATCCAGTAAGTGCATACCAAGGTATCCAGTTGATAATAAATCTCTCCAAATTGTTCCCAATAATGTTACCGGTTGCATACCTTAAAGCTAATCAAGATTGACATAACATCAGAAGAGAAGTAATCTTTATCTAGTAATGTATCCGGTTACATTATATAAAAAACATCCAGTAGACAAAGAAAGAGGAACCAAATGGATAGTCTTAACAAAATAATCGAAAAGTTTCCAAACACATCTATTGCTGTTATTGGAGACCTTTGTCTGGATATGTACTACTTTCTTACGGATAAAAAGAGGGAGGTATCTGTAGAAACAGGCATAGGAACGCGTTCTGTTTCTTATTTCAAACATGAAGCCGGAGGTGCAGGTAATGTTGCCATTAACATGAAAACATTAGGCGCATCCCGGGTTGATATATACGGTGTTATCGGCCTGGACCCCTTTGGAAGCACTCTAAAAACAATACTGGAAAAAGCTGGTGTAAACTGTAAATATATTCAGACGCAGGAATCTGACTGGAATACCCATGTTTATCATAAAGTGTATAAGGAGGGGAAGGAAGAACCCCGCTATGATATTGGGAATTTTAATCTGGTAAATAATCAAATAGTTGAGTTGCTCCTGAACGACCTTGAGTCTAACATAAATAATTATCAGGCGGTTATAATCAACGAACAGATTATCTATGGATATCATAATGAACTTTTTCAGCTTGGTCTGTCAAAATTAATAGAAAAATATGAAGATAAATGCTTCTGGATCACCGATTGCCGTCATTTAAACCATGTATACGGCAGAAGTATTCGAAAACTTAACATACACGAAGCTGAAGCCCTCTTTAATGATGTTCATAAAAATGGCAAATCCCTTCCTGAAAATATGGAGCTGATAAAATGGCTATACTCCCACTGGAACAAACCAGTTGTGGTGACCCTGGGAGAAGAGGGAGCAATTGCTGCAGACAGGGATGGACAAATAAAAGAAGTTGCGGGTATTAATCTTATTGGCCAAATAGATACAGTCGGAGCGGGTGATGCTTTCCTTTCAGGATTTTCACTAACGCTGGCTTCTGAGGGTTCTATGGAAGAAGCTCTGAATATAGGAAACCTCTCTGCCAATGTATCTGTAACAAAACTATTTGAAACCGGACATCCAACGACGGTCGAGGTATTGGAAATGGGAGCCTCCCCTGATTATAGATATAACCCGGAACTGGCAAAAGACAGCAGAAAAGCTGAATATTTCAAGGACACAGCTATTGAACTTATTAATCTTAAAAAGATAGGACTTCCCAAAGTAGTTATCTTTGATCATGACGGAACAATTTCCACCCTGCGCCAGGGATGGGAGCCCATCATGAAAGAGGTTACCATGGAGGCCATTCTGGGAGATTGTAAGGAAACAGTTTCAAGGGAAGAGTTAAGCAAAATAGAAGCTGCTGCGGGTGAAATGATTGAAAAAACAACCGGTATACAGACAATCATCCAGATGCATCACCTGCGGGATATGGTCCGGTCTTTCGGATTTGTTCCGGAAGAAAATATTCTGACAGCTCTGAAATACAAGCAAATTTACAATGAGAAACTGCTGGAAATGGTTTCTGCCCGTGTAAAATTATTCAAACAGGGACTGCTTAATCTAAATGATGTAACCATGAAGGGAGCCATTCAGTTTCTTGAGATGCTGAAGGGTAAAGGTGTATCAATCTATCTGGCCAGTGGAACTGATCAGGAGGATGTTCGTAAGGAAGCAGCTGTTCTGGGCTATACCGATTACTTTAATGGTGGAATTTTCGGCTCTGTTGGAAACGTATCATACGATCCAAAACGGATGGTGATCGAAACAATAATCAAAGACCTTCCTGCTGATATTAAACCCGGGGAGTGTTATGTTTTTGGGGACGGACCGGTAGAGATGAGAGAAGCAGCAAAACGGGGATTTACAAGGATCGGACTGGTGAGTGATGAAAGACAGAGATTCGGAATAAATCCGGAAAAGAGATCCCGTCTTATTCTTGGAGGCGCACAGGCTCTTATACCTGACTTTTCCTGGATTCCATCATTAATTGAATATCTCGGCTGGAAGGTATAAACCATGAAATATTTTGATCGATACAAAATGGAGTTTTACCCCCTCTGGTCAAGAAAAAGCAAGGTAAAGATAGATGAAGCAAGTATACTTCCGGATGATCCTGCAGCACCTATCGGAAAAATGATGATGGACCGTATGGATACTATTGCCCGGGAGATAAAAGAAGCAAGAAAGAACAAAAAATCTGTTATACTTACTTTTGGTGCTCATACAATAAAAAATGGATTAGGAAGGATTCTGGCTGTTCTGGTTGAAGAGTGCTGGGTAACTCATCTGGCTACCAATGGGGCCGGTGTTATACACGATTGGGAGTTTGCCTACCAGGGATTAAGCTCCGAAGATGTCAGAGAAAATGTACAGGAAGGCAAATTCGGAATTTGGGAAGAAACAGGACTCTATATTAACCTTGCCCTGATGGCCGGAGCATACCAGGGACTGGGATATGGTGAGGCTGTGGGGTCTATGATTAGCGCAGAAGGACTTAACATCCCTTCAGAGAAGGAACTACTGAGTGTAATCCAGGGAGAATCAAATGACACGGCCCTCTGGAAACGGGCCGCAGCAGCTGATTATCTGGAACTTATTAGAGCAGAAAAACTATTCCCCGGATGGCTGAAGATTAAACACCCTTTTTCTGAATACAGCATCCAGGCCAGAGCATTCAAAAATAAAACTCCCTTCACAAGCCACCCTATGTTTGGACACGATATTATTTATACTCACAGGGCAAACAGAGGAGCAGCCATTGGACGCTGTGCGGAAAGAGATTTCCTGGCTTTTGTTGATTCAGTATCAGGACTGGAAGGAGGTGTATACCTTTCTATTGGTTCCGCAGTAATGTCACCCATGATTTTTGAAAAATCCCTCTCTATGGCACGAAATATGGCTCAAAAAGAGGGATCAGATATTAGAAACTGTGCTATCCATGTTGTTGATCTTCAGAAAGAAACATGGGATTGGTCAAAAGGGGAACCGCCTATGGACAACCCGGCCTACTATCTTCGTTTTATGAAAACTTTTAACAGAATGGGCTGCCCGATAGATTACACGTCAATTGACAACAGAGACTTTCTGCTTCATCTTTATCAAAGATTAAAGGACCAGGGATAAATTATATGAAAGATATTAAGACAATGGACCATTTTATTGACGATTTGATAATACGTTACCCTATGCTTTCTGAAAGTAAAAAAGAAATTAGAGAGGGCGCAGAACTATTGATAAAGTCAGTAGAGAATGGAGGTAAATTCCTGATTTGCGGGAATGGCGGAAGTTCTGCAGATGCAGATCACATTGTTGGAGAACTAATGAAGGGATTTGTACACCTCCGTCCTCTTTCACAAAAACAGAAAGATGCACTGGAAAGAACAGACGGTGAAACCGGCAGACACATAGGAAATCTCCTGCAGCAGGGTATCCCCGCTATATCATTAAGTGCCCATTCAGCCCTGAACACAGCCTTTATAAATGATGTGGATCCTTCTCTAATTTTTGCTCAGCAGGTTATGGGATTGGGGAAATCTGAAGATGTTCTGTGGGGAATTTCAACATCAGGAAATTCAAAAAATGTAGTCTCTGCAGCTATTACGGCAAAAGCCATGGGGTTAAAAACCCTTGCCTTAACTGGAGAAAAAGAGAGTCAACTATCTAAACTCTGTGACGTATGTATTCAGGTAAAAGGAACGGAAACTTATATAATACAAGAACTTCATCTTCCGGTTTATCACACGCTCTGTATGATTATTGAAGATTACTTTTTTGTATGAAGAAAAAACGAATGACTATCTCGGATATTGCAGAAGAAGCAGGTGTATCAAAAGCAACTGTTTCAAGGGTTCTATCCAACTCTCCAAAGGTAAAACCTGAATCCAAAGACAAAATCATGCAGATTATAAAGAAGCACTCTTTTGTACCAAATAATCTTGCCCAGAGCCTGGCCGGTTCTCCAAGAAAAACAGTAGGTATTGTCATCGAGGAACTGGCCAACTTTTTTTTTATTGAAGTCGCAGATGGATTTGATCAGATAATCAGCCAGGCTGGATATTCCATGCAGATTTCAAGCTCAAAATGGAATGAGGAGAAAGAATTAAAGATTGTGCAGCAGCTGATCAGCAGTCGTGTTGATGGAATAATTCTTGCACCTGTATCTGATGAATCTGAATCTATTAAGCAATTGCAATCTTCTGATATTCCTTTTTTATTGATAAATATTATCCCTAAACAGAAGGGAATAGCCTATATCTCCTGTGACAATTATTATGGTGGGAAACTGTCAGCTGACTTCTTTAATAAAATAAACAGACCTTCAAATATTTTAATTACTGGTTTTAAACATCAGACAATAGACCATCGTGTCCAGGGTTTTAAAGATAATTTTTCTAAATGGGATAAAATTATCCATTATGAAAATATTAATACCTATGAGCAGGGATATGAAATAGCCTCTGTCCTGGCAGTAAGAAATACTCTTTCAGAGGTGGAGACAGCTATATTTGTGACAAATGATAATGTTGCAATCGGGTTAATAACAAGATTACTGGAGCTGGGAATATCTATACCAGAGCAGGTTTCTGTTATAGGCTATGACGATATCAAGCTATCCTCCTTCTGCAGGGTACCCTTAACCACTGTTTCCCAGAATATTAAAGATATTGGCAGGATCGCTGCTTTGGAACTCCTTGAGATGATACAGAATCCGGAAAAACCAAAACCGGAACATAAAATTATTCCCCAAATGGTTGTAAGAGAGTCAGCTGTTATCTAAAGCGTTAAGAGCAACACCAAGACTGGCATAATCTCCAATATTCTTACCAAGAGAAGCAGGAACTACAGTACAAACCCTCCTGGCAGCCATAAGAGCTTCCCTTTGAATAACAGCCTCTGCTGCGGGTTCCAGATATGTTCGGCAATGGGTAAAAATACTACCAATCACAATACGTTCAGGGTTAAGTATATCAATAAGTATTGAAAGCCCCATACCAAGACGCCGTCCGCTATTTTCAAGGATTTCCAGGGCCACCGAATCTCCTTTCGAGGCATACATACAAACATCACGGGCTGTTACCGGTTTTCCACCTGAAAACTCCCTGCAGAAATCTGTGTTCCCACCACTTCCTGTACGAAGAACCTCCTTTGCCTGAAGAGCAATACCTCCACCGCTGCAGAATCCTTCAAAAGAGCCTTCTTTTCCGTATCCAACGGGACCATCTTTTTCAAGACGAATGTGACCTACCTCACCAGCCATATCATTGGTTCCGGAATATAACTTACCATCAAGAATAAGCCCCGCTCCCAGGCCGGTTCCGAAGGTAAGGAAAACCATATTCCTGCACCCCTTCCCTGCTCCCCACTTCCATTCAGCCAGGGCACATGCATTGGCGTCGTTCTGTATTGCCACAGGAATTCCGAATTTTTTCCCGAGTATACTGACAATTGGTATATTATCCCATCCGGGAAGGTTTGGCGGTGACAGAATTACCCCCCTTTGACTGTCCAGGGGACCTCCACAGCTTATTCCGATATACCTGACTCTTTCCACATTTAGCTTATCAAGAATATTTTGAACGGCGTTCTCAATTTTATTTATAGTTTGTTCCGGCCCTGCTTTCGACTCTGTTGAGAATTCGACCCTGTCCAGTATCTCCGGTACAGTATTGCCAAGAACAACTGCACATTTTGTGCCGCCGATATCTACTCCGATTAATAAGTCACTCATTCTTTCCTCTCCAGAAGTTTCATGCAGTTCTTATAGTTTACTAAAGACAGATCATCCTGTCGTTCAAGAAAGGGGGCAAGGTCAACCTGCACCTGTTTCCACTGCAAATCGGACATTCGTTCCGCAAGAAGCTGGCGCCAGTTTCTTTCATTAAATACCGGCCCATTCCATTCAGCTTGGATTAAAGCATTGTTCAGCAGTATCAGATTCGGATCAGGCCATAATCGATCAGAGAGATACCAGATCAGATCGTACAGGTCCCGCCCCTTAGTGTATTGCCGGGTCAGAACTGCGTGGAGTTTGCCGGCAAGGAGAGAACTCCTGGAATAATGATTTACATTAACAGTAACAAAACGACGGACAATTGTTGTTTCGGTTTCCGCACCCTCCGGAGGGTTAGTATCTACCTCAATTTTAATGGAGAGAACCTCTTCCATACGAGAAGAGCATCCCATCTCAAAAAATATTCCGGGAAACTTTATAAATGCTGACATCACTGTCTTTTTTTTTGGTGCAGTGATATCTACTCTATATCCCTCGGATTCAAAGACCCTTCTGATCCCTCCAAGAACCTTTTCAAATTCACAATCTTTGGATGAATCTACTAAAGAAAAGTCAAGGTCTTCGGAATATCGAGGCAGACTGTAAAGAAATCTTAGAGCAGTTCCACCAAGAAAAGCCCAATTTAGAAAGACACCGTGGTCCTGCAGTATCTGAAGTATTCTTGCCTGTAGATATTCCCTGACCAGACTCCTTTTCTGAAGTATATCTTCTTTCAATCCGACCTGATGCTTAAGAAAATCTTTCATATTTCGCTTTACTCCTCTTCATGAACAAGCTGGACAATTCTGCTCGCTGCCAGTTCAAGCCGGGGACTTCCACTCCTTTTTGACAGCTCCATCAATAAAGCCGTATCAATTCTGTCCATATTCTGAAGTCTGAGCTCCCGCAGGTATTCCCAACTTTCACTGTGGGGCGTAAGATAGATGAGATCCAGCAATGCCTTCTCGGGCAGTGCAAGAAAAGCAGCCTGTCGATCCTGTAGCGCAACATTCCCATACCCATTAAACAGAGGTATTTTTATTTGCCGATACAAAAAAACACCTTCATGAGTGTGGAAAGTATTAGTTCGGGTTGTCGTTACACTTGTGATAACCGGTACATATTCAGGGATAAGATCGTACCAGGCCAGAGCTGATTGCAGGCTCACGTAAGAGGCGTTTTTGATTCTATTGGCAAGCAGAAAAGGATGAGGGGATACCTTGCGATACGGCTCTGCGAGCACGTACAGGCCTCTTTTCAATTGATGCAATTTGCCGGCTTTAACCCAGCGAGACAACTGAAGCTGAATATCAACACGAGATCGATCTCCTGCCATCAGAAAAGTTGAAGAAAAAACCGGTTCTGAACCAACCAATGTAAGAAGATCCTGCCATTTCATGCTATTAACATATCACAAATGATAAGTTAGCGCAATATATTATATTTGTACATGTTCAAATAATTCGAACAGTGTAAGTTTAGTAACGTATACTGTTAGCTTCCTCATACATTGCCACAATGTTCTCCGGAGGAACTCCTGTAACTATATTATGAATCTGTGAAAATACAAATCCGCCATCCTTCATCAATATTTCTGCATTTTTCCTTACATCTTTCCTGATCTCGTCAGGCGTCCCACCGGGAAGAAGATGCTGGGTATCTACCCCTCCCCCCCAGAAAACAAGATCTTTTCCAAATTCATTCTTAAGCTCAAGAGGATCCATATCCGCTGCAGTAGTCTGTACAGGATTTATAATATCCAGGCCGGCATCTATCAGATCGGGCAGGAATTGCTTAACGGAACCGCAGCTGTGGAGAAAAATCTTCATATCCGTTCGATCCTTTACCATTTGAAACATCTTTTTATGCCTTGGATAGAACACCTTCCTGTAAAGATCAGGATTTATCATTGGTGCAGACTGGGTCCCCAGGTCATCACCAAACATTATAACGTCAACAGAATCCCCAACAGCATCAAGTACCTTTTCGAGAGTTTCCAGATGCATTTCCAGAAGCTTGTCGAGCATTTTATTCATATTTTCAGGTTCAATGAGCAAATTGACAAGAAATTCATCTGTACGATAAAGGAACTGGCCATTTTCAAAAAGATTCCCTCCGAACCCCATCATCACTGCCTTGTCTGTCTCCGCACTAAGTTCTGCAGCCTTTTCCTTTAAGAGGGCAAAAAAATCGGGCCGCTCAGAATTTTTCCATAGAGGATCTGTCAGGTATGCCCATGCATTTTTCTTCATATAAACATCGAGATCGGAAAAATCATCTTTCTGTGTCCCCGCCAGAGGCCAATAGCTTTGTGAAAAATATGCAACACCCTCAGGCATATGGGCAAGCATATCTCCATCCCTGTCACGACAGACCCACTCATTACCTTCCTCTTTTATATTCAGCCAGGTCGGTAACAGAGCCTGTGAACCGTCCGGAAGCATCCAATCCTGCCAATCCTTTGGATTATCTGCAAAAACACGAGAAAGGTCGATTGCATCAATCTCGAATCGATCCAGATACCATTCCTCAGGGATACACAGCTGCTGCATTGCATCGTACATTTTAGTGCTTCCACCAGTGATACCAAGATGCTTTTTTAACCTGTTATAGCTCATCCCGCTTATTCCCGAAGATCTCATAGCTCCACAATCTATAGGAAGTTTATCCGGCTCTTTATGGTTTAATGCTGCTAATATTCGCTCTCTTCCTGTCATGTTTAATCCTTCGTATAAATTTTTATTGTGATGATTCTTCTCTTGGCTATTCTTAACACCAACTTTCCGCCCTTCAGGGGAAGAGTTTTTTCAATTTCTTCGAAAGGTGAACATTCAAAGGCCTTCATCATCATTTTTTCGGGGATGTTTATAATGACACTCTTCTCTTGCAGACTGTGATTTGTCAATCTAATTACATAGCTTTCGCCATCATCCCCTCTCTTCATATGAAGAAGCTCAACATCCTCTCCCGTCAGCTGTAGAAAACATCCTTCTTCTGTATGACTGCAATTCACAATTGGATGAGCAATTAAAGGTAAATCTTTAGACTCGGTTCGTCTTTGCAGAACTGAAAAGTTCTTATCTGTTAGAAATGTATAACGGAATTCAACCTTTCCCGGCTGACTGGCACGGAAATTTGTCTGCCAGTAGGTATTCATCGGCCATGACAGAAGGAGGGGATTTTTATTCCTTGGAATGAAATCATTCTTTCTGCCATAATTAAAGTCACCAAACATTACCATAGGGGCATCAGGAGTACTTAAGAGAATACTACAGTCATTATCGTACATAGAAGCATAAGTTTCAGCAGTAACCCAATCTCTACAGCTTCCCGGAAGTTG
>CBDVAD010000106.1:0-9498 GCA_965371875.1 uncultured bacterium | reverse complement strand
TCCAGAGAGAATGTAGTCTCTGGCTACTTTTTCATCTTCCGAATGAGCTGACAGTGAGTATATTCCCGGCAGGTCTACTACGTTATAGCTGGTTCCGTTGGAATTATACGTACCTTCCTTTTTTTCTACTGTTACTCCCGGCCAGTTTCCAATTTTTTGTGTATTTCCTGTTAAATCGTTAAAAAGTGTGGTCTTCCCGCAGTTGGGATTTCCTGCGATTGCAATTGTAATATTTTTTTTGTCCATTATACCCTCCTTACATATACAAGCTTTGCTTCCTCTTTTCTTAGAGAGAGGTTTGTTCCTTTTACTTCAATATCAATTGGATCTCCCAGAGGAGCAAATCTTAAAATTCTAATTGCAGCACCTCTTGTAATACCCATTGCCAATAGTTTACTGATCATCTCTTTGCTGCCTCTTTGAAACCCTGTCACCTCTGCCTGATCATTTGCTTTCAGATCTCCAAGGGTTAGTGAATCCTTGTTATTATCCATCTACAACCTCCTTAAGTTGTTTTTTCAATTTCAATTTTATGTGCCAGGCCAAATCCCAGAGCCAGTCGTGTATTACCAATCAGCACAAGTAGCGCCTGCCCCGGAGTTCCCGAAAGAACTTCAATAATGTTTCCCTGGGTTATACCCATGGAGATCATTTTTTCCTGAAAGGTTCGTCCTCCATTCAGCTTTACTACTGTTCCTGTTTCTCCAGCTGACAGGAGAGAAAGTGGCAGCAGGGTTTTTGTTTTCATGTTATACTCCTCTAACAAGTTAGTCTTATCTAACTTATATGGTAAAAAAATTTACATTACAATAACCAACTCTGCCTCAGACTTTCTGAGGGAGAGACTGTATCCTCTAATAGTAATTTCTATCGGATCACCCAGCGGAGCTATTCGTTCCACAATAATTTCCTGTCCACGGCTTAATCCCATGTCCATAAATCTTTGCCGAATGGTTGAATTACCTTTTATTTTATGAACAGTAGCTTTTTCTCCCGGCTTAAGTACCGAGAGCAAAAACATTGGAATTTCTTTTCCTATCTCTTTTTCCGTTTCTTCTGTCCGTTTGGCAAAATAATCATGAAGTCTTTCTATGGTATCAGTCCCGCATGAGTCGCCATCTTTTAAAAACTGTTCTAACAGGAGTATACGCTCAGTTACCTGTGGTGAAATTGCATGTTCTATTGTACAGGCCAACTCGTCGGCAGTTTTATTATCAATCTCCAGAATTTCTGTAAGAAAGCCTTTAACTGTCTTGTATTTTTGATGGATAATCAGCCAGATTCGTTTACCTCTGGATGTCATTGTGATTGGACCATAGGGGGAATAGGTTATCAGTTTCTGTTCTCTTAGAACCTGAAGAGCATTTGTTACGGACGATGGTTTAACTTTCATTATTTTGGCGATCTCTTTGGATCTAACCTGACCTTTGTTTGCCTCAAGATCTCCTATTGTTTTCAGGTAATCTTCAAAATTTGAGGAAAGGTCTTTTAAATGATAAAAGTTAGACATGTCTAAAACTTACTGTTGTTTGCTTCTTTTGTCAAGTAAGAAGATAAACTTATGATTTGCGAATATTTTATACCAGAGCTGGCAGTGTTATAGACAATATATTAATAATAAACTATAATATATACTATTTATGGATAATATATTAGCAATAATGATTGAGGTGTGTAAGTGGAGTATCAGCTTTTAACTCCGAAAGAAATTGCAGGAATTTTGGCAGAACGAAATAAAAATTTACGTTTATCAAAAAAGTGGAAGAGAACTACTCTTTCAGAAAGATCTGGTGTATCTGTTGCTTCTCTAATTCGATTTGAACAAACAGCACAAATTTCTTTAAATAATTTTCTTAAGTTACTATCCGCTTTAGGGCGTTTGGATGAAGTTGAAAAATTACTGCTGCCTCCATCTGCCGGATCAATTGAAGAATTAGAAGATCAGGAGATTAAAACCCCCAGAAGGGGTATAATTTGAAACGTCTAAAAGTTTCATTGTGTTTTAATGAAGACTCTGAAATTCCTGTTGGAGAACTAGCTGAAAAAGATCATAGAATCTACTTTCAATATAATTCGGATTTTTTAACCAAATCGTTGTGGTTGTCACCATATAAACTTCCGTTGACTTCAGATCTCCTGGAACACAAGGATACAGACTTTGGACCTATATTCGGATTGTTTGATGATTCCCTTCCGGATGGATGGGGTTTTATGCTTATGGATCGATTTCTCAAGGGACGTGGGTTTTCTATTGAGAAGCTATCAATTTTAGATCGTCTTTCATTTCTTGGAAAGAATACAATGGGTGCTTTAAGCTATAAACCTGAGCTGGTTGTTGATGACATTGATTCGGCCCCATTTGATTTATACAATCTCTTTATTCAATCGCAAAAAATTATAACTGGTAGAACTCAGGAAGTACTTCCTGAACTTATGAAAGCTGGAGGGAGTCCAGGTGGAGCCCGTCCCAAAGTTCTGGTTGGGGTTTCCAATGATAAACTAATTTCCGGAGAGGGCTGTTTACCGGACGGATTCACACCCTGGATAATAAAGTTTAATGGGATGAATGATTTTATTGATTCAGGTCCTGTCGAATATGCATATTCATTAATGGCGAAGGATAGTGGAATTAATATGCCTGAAACACGTTTATTTAATACTGGTCAGGGTGATCTCTTTTTCGGTGTCAAACGTTTTGATAGAGATGGCAATAAACGTTTACATTCTCATACATTTGGTAACCTTATACACTCTAATTTTCGAATACCTTCAAGTGATTATGAAATGTTATTTCGGGTAGTCAACGACCTGACTAAGAACTATCAGGATTTACTTAAGGGTTTTCGGCAGATGGTTTTTAATATCCTTTCTAATAATCGGGATGATCATGTAAAGAATTTTTCTTTTATTATGAATAAGGATGGAGAATGGTCATTATCTCCTGCATATGATATAACCTTTTCTACGGGTCCCGGGGGTGAACACTCCATGACTGTAGACGGTGAGGGAAGGTCTCCTTCAATAAAAAATATTTATCGCCTTGGTGAAAAATCAGGTCTCAAAAAAAGGGATATCACTTTAATTGTTGACCATATATCACAAGTGGTAATCAATTGGCCAAAATATGCTGAAACTGCCGGAGTAAGTGAAAAAACAATGAAAAAGATTCAGGATACTCTGATAAGGATGAATATATGAAAAAATTATTGATGCAATTAATTTTCCTTTTAATCTGACCTGTCCTTTATTGGTCTCAAGATCTCCTATAGTTTTCAGGTAATCTTCAAAATTAGTGGATTTATTATTGATTTTATCCGGGCTATTACTTTTCAACTCTATTTGACAGTAATAACGTTTCAACATATGATGTAGCTGCTTCCAGGAAGGAAGGTTCACGGGAGATGAACTCCTGACGTACAACGTTCTATTATTTTTCTCGTATGTTAGGAGACTCTTATGCTATTAAACTCAAAATATCAGACTCTTTTGTCTGTTATTAAGCAATACCCTTCTGCAGCCGTAGCTTTTTCCGGCGGTGTTGACAGTACGTTTCTTTGTAAAGCTGTTTTTGATGCATTGGACAGAAAAAGTCTGGCTGTAACAGTCATTTCCCCTCTGATACCACAGAGAGAGGCCGATCTGGCCCGAAAAACTGCAGCATCCATCGGTATTCTTCATAAAATAATAACCATCTCCGAATTGAGTCCTGCTGTAGCGGCAAACCCTCCTGACCGCTGCTATTACTGTAAGGATATTATCTTCAAACGGATAATCACTGCGGCAAAGGAAGAGGGAATCTCTGTTATTTTTGATGGTTCAAATAAAGATGATTTGGAGGATTACCGTCCCGGAATCCGAGCCCTTAGAGAACTGGAAGTTGTCAGTCCACTGCAGGAAGCAGGTTTTTACAAAGAGGAAATAAGGGAACTGTCCAGGCAGTTGGGTCTGGAAACCTGGGACCTTCCTGCTTATGCCTGCCTTGCCTCTCGTATTCCATATAATTCAGTTATTACAGGAGAAAAACTCTCCATGGTTGAACAGGGGGAGGATTATCTTCATGGATTGGGATTCCGGCAAATTCGGCTTCGTCATCATGGAGAAATTGCCCGGATAGAAGTTGCCAGGGATGAGATGAACCGTCTGTTTAACACTGAACTGATGGATCAGATTGCAAAAAAACTTAAACAAATTGGTTTTCTGTATGTCTGTCTTGAACTGGAAGGTTACAGGATGGGTAATCTGAATAATTCTCTACAATAAAAGGAATAGAATAATGAATAAAAAGATCCTATATTTTGACTGTTTTTCCGGCATTGCCGGAGATATGACAATGGCAGCTCTTGTCGATCTGGGTGTTCCCGGGGACTATCTGATATCAGAGCTGACAAAACTCCCTCTGAAGGGTTACCGCATTCATTTTGTCCCCGATGAAAGGAAGGGAATACATGGTTTACGGGCAGATGTGATTTTAGAAGAGCATTCCTCTGATGATCAGAATCATAGGGAACACCATCATCGCACCTTTCGGGATATCTCAGAAATCATCAACAAAAGTTCCCTTCCCGAAAAGGTTATAAAAATATCTCTGTCAATATTTCAGCTGCTTGCCGATGCTGAGGGCAAAATACATGGAAAACCGGCAGAAGAAGTCCATTTCCATGAAGTGGGTGCGATTGATTCGATTGTAGATATTGTGGCAACTGCCGTTTGTCTCGATTATCTGAAACCCGACAGGATTTTCTGCTCCACAATAGAACTTGGCGGAGGCTTTGTAAAATGTGCCCACGGCATAATGCCTGTACCGGCTCCGGCTACCCTGGAGATTCTAAAGGGGATCCCTGTTAAAAGCGGGGCAGTTCCCTTTGAAACAACCACTCCTACCGGCGCTGCAATTCTGGCAGCCTGTGTTGACGAGTTTACTGACAATTGGAATTTTACTCCCCTTAAAACAGCGTATGGAGTCGGCCACCGTGATACTGATATTCCCAATGTTCTCAGGGTGGTTTTGGCAGAAGAGTCTGTTCAGTCTTCCATCTCTTCTCCGGATCTGGAGGAAGCTGTAGTTCTTGAATGCAATATTGACGATATGAACCCCGAGTTCTACACTCCCCTGATGGAGCGTTTTCTGGAAGCCGGAGCTTCCGATGTCTATTATACACCTATAATTATGAAAAAAAGCCGTCCGGCTGTTAAGGTTTCGGTTCTGGCTCCTGCCGGCATAGAATCAACCATTGGGGAAATTATTTTCAGGGAGACCAGCAGTTTTGGTTACAGAAGGACTATCGTGGGGAAGGCAGCTCTGGAACGTGTTTTTGAAGAGAAGGAGACCAGTCTTGGCAGAATAACAGTCAAGACAGCCCTGTTTGATGGTGAAAAGCTGAAATCAAAAGTAGAATTTGAAGACTGCCTGAAAATTTCCCGTAAAAAAGGACTGTCTCTTCCTGAGGTTTACAGTCGGATAAATGGAGAACTTCATGAGTCCTGAGTCTCTGCGAAAGCTTCTGGATCAGTATAAGTCCGGTATTATAGATGCAGATTCGGCAATGGATCAGCTGAAAGACCTTCCTTTTAAGGACCTGGGTTATGCCCGTCTGGATAATCACAGAGCAATACGTGTAGGCTACCCGGAGGTAGTTTACTGTGCAGGGAAAAGTCCGGAGCAGCTCAAGGGGATTTTCTCCTACCTGCTTACACGGGATACAAGTATTCTGGCCACCAGAGCGACAGAAGAGCAGTTTTCTTTTGTGCGGGAGCTGTCTGAAGATCTGAAATATGATCCCCAGTCCCGGACTCTCACTCTGATAAAGGATGATGTGGAAAGAATTGAGGATTCCTATATAGCCGTTGTAACAGGAGGAACCTCTGACATTCCTGTAGCGGAGGAAGCTGCTGTGACAGCTGAGATATTCGGTAGCAGAGTGGAAAAGGTTTATGATGTAGGGGTTGCAGGTATTCATCGTCTTTTCAGTAAACTGGATATCATTCGGGGGGCCAGGGTTCTTGTTGTTGCGGCAGGGATGGAAGGAGCGCTGCCCAGTGTAGTGGGTGGACTTGTAGAGGCCCCGGTTATTGCAGTACCTACCAGTGTTGGTTACGGGGCAAGCTTTCATGGACTTTCGGCGCTTCTGACCATGCTTAATAGTTGTGCCGCTGGTATTTCGGTTGTTAATATTGACAATGGATTCGGTGCAGGTTATCAGGCATGTATAATCAACCGCCTTTAGTGATTCCTGTACCGCAGTGTGGGCATCCCTGTAGCCGCAGAGGCAGTTCCATTTCTTTCTACGAGGAATTATCTTCAATAATCTTAGGATTATAATACTTAAAGATTTAAAAGGGGGATTATTGTGAGTATAAGGGGATGAATTCAGTTGAGCGCTAAAGATTTGATAAAGAGCATCGACAGAAAATAAGAATGGAGTATATACTATTTATCTAATGCATTTTCCGGAGATTAAATATGGGTGAATTAAAAAGGTTTGGTGTATCACTTGATTCTGATCTGCTGAAGCAATTTGATGTTTTAATACAAAAAAAGGGATACAATAATCGTTCCGAAGCAATACGGGATCTTATCCGTAATGATATTGTGGAAGAAAAATGGGAAGATGATACAGAAGAGGCTATAGGGGCCATAACTTTAATCTATGATCATCACCAATACGACCTGAACAACAAACTTATTTCCAAACAACATGACAGCTCAGCCGATATAAAGGCAACTCTTCATGTCCATCTGGATCATCATTATTGCATGGAAGTGATTGTAGTAGGTGGTGAAATAAAGACTATAAAAAAAATAGCTGATGAGATAATCGGGTTAAAAGGAGTCAAACATGGGAAATTATCAGCAACAGGATGGAAGGATCTTACCTGAAAACTACCGAATTCAAGAATAATCTCAGGATCTTTGTAGCGACCTGAATAGAAACATGGTTTTATTTCATCGTAGCACTTTACGCACATTCGTAACACCATTATAATTATGAGTAGGTTTGAAATTAGAACTAATCTATTTTTAACAGGAGGAATAATCTATGAAAGGAAAAAAGGTAAAAATTATATCTGCCATTCTGCTTCTATTTGTAACACTGGCTTTATCAGCGGAGCAAATCATTGTCACTGATCTGGCGGGACGGGAAGTATCTCTGGAAGTACCTGTCCATAGAGTCGTATTGGCTTCAGGGAGGCATGTGCACGAATTTGCAGCGGTGGCTGGAAGAGATTTTCTGGACAGAATAGCCGGCTGGGGGCCCGATCTTAATCTATATGATCAGGATACCTATGATAAGTATCTTGAGATAATCCCTGAAATAGCCGATGTCCCGGATGTCGGTTATCACTACAAGGGAACATTCAGTACAGAAAGAGTTATCTTTCTTAACCCGGAAGTAGTAATCTTTCCGCTGTGGCTGGTGGAAAATGAGGATGTTATGGCCGATATTGATAAACTTGAACTCGCAGGCATTCCCTCAATCTTTATAGATTACAATAAAAAGCCCTTTGAAAATCCTATAAAGAGTACCTTATTATTGGGCACTCTGCTTGGAAAAGAAGAGAGGGCCCGGGAGATTACCGACTTCTATAAGGAGCAGGTAGATATTGTTTATTCCCGCTTAAAGGAGATCGATAGACCAAAACCAACCGTATATCTGGAAGTAGGTTCCAAAGGTCCTTCTGTTTATGGGAACACTTATAGCAATGCCAAGGGGTGGGGTGCTGTCATTGATAGATGCAGAGGTACGAATATAGCCGAAGGAGTAATTGAGAAATCGGGACCTATACACCCGGAATATCTTCTAACATCAAATCCTGACATTATTATTTTCAGCGGCTCATACTGGCCATCCACTTCCGATTCGATGAGGCTCGGATATCATGCCGAGACTGAAACATCAATTGATCTTCTAAGTGCGTTTACTGAACGTCCGGGCTGGAATACTCTTGATTCGGTAAAAACCCATAAGGTTTATAGCCTTTTCCATGGATTTTCATTCCGTATCTACAATTTTGCGGGTATACAGGCTTTTGCCAAATGGTTTTATCCTGATGAATTTAAAGATCTGGATCCGGTAGAAAATCTGAAAGAGTTTCACAACCGGTTTATGCCGGTAAAATACAGCGGAGTCTGGATACTGGACCTACAAAATTAAGGGGCATACCTTGTCTGTAAGAGCAAAAGAGCTCTATAGGGAGATAACAGGAAGAAAATATATTTATCTGGTTTTATTAACGGCCGCGCTCCTGCTGATGCTTTTTATTGATGTGTCAGTAGGCCCAGCCAGATTGTCAATTGAAGAGGTTTTCCAGAGTATTTTCCACCCGGAATCGGCCACTCTCGCGACCCTTGTTATAGTAAGGATAATAAGACTGCCTGTGGCTTTAATGGCTATAGTAGTCGGCGCATCTTTAGCTGTGGCCGGGGCCGAAATGCAGACTATACTCGATAATCCATTAGCAAGCCCTTATACGCTTGGGATTTCAGCTGGAGCGGGATTTGGGGCGGCTCTTGCTCTGGTCCTTGGAGTGGGAGTATTTCCCTATGGTCAGGAGTTTCTTGTACCTGTTAATGCCTTCTTTTTCTCAATGTTGTCCTGTCTTCTGGTATACTTCATCGGCAAAGCAAAAGGAGTCAGCAAGGGGACGATGATACTCGCCGGAATCGCCATATTATTCCTTTTTCATGCAGCTCTGGCCCTGCTGCAATATCTCGCTTCGGAGGAGGAACTGCAATCTGTTGTCTTCTGGTTGTTTGGAAGTCTTATGAAGGCTTCCTGGATGAAATTAGGAGTAACTGCTGTTGTTTTGTTTATTGTGCTGACACTGCTGGTAAGAGAAAATTGGAAACTGACCGCTTTACGGCTGGGAGATGAAACAGCCATGGGTCTGGGAATAAATACTGAAAGGCTAAGATTGAAAGTATTCCTTCTGTGTTCAATTCTCTCCGCAGCTGCCGTATGTTTCGTTGGCATAATAGGATTTATAGGGCTTGCAGGTCCGCATATTGCCAGAATGCTGGTTGGAGAGGACCAGAGGTTTTTCCTGCCGACATCGGCCCTTGCAGGAGCAGTTATACTATCAGCTTCTTCGGTTATAAGTAAATCGGTTATACCCGGAGCAGTTTTTCCCATAGGGATAGTTACATCATTTATAGGCGTTCCGTTCTTCCTTTTACTGATCCTGGGTAAAAGAAGGAGGCACTGGTGACATTGCAGATAGAAAATCTAAATTTTTCCTATGATTCAAGGCCGGTTTTGCAGAATATTCGAATGGAGGCCCGTCCAGGAGAGATTACAGCTCTTATCGGCCCTAATGCAGCCGGTAAATCCACCTTCTTAAAGTGTCTGTGTGGGATATTAAAACCTGAAGGTAAATGCTTTCTCGATGGAAAAGAGATGAGAAGTTATAAAAAGGAAAAACTTAGCAGGCATATAAGCTATCTCCCTCAGGAAACTTCTACTCAAGCTGTCTTAACAGTATTTGAGGTTGTTCTTTTAG
>CBDVAD010000105.1:0-9498 GCA_965371875.1 uncultured bacterium | reverse complement strand
ATGGCTCTTGGAGCCTCTAAAAAGATGAAAACTGAGAATGATCAGGTACTTATGAATATTGCACAAATGCTTAAGAATGCTGGTGTTGATTATGGGTATCTTTATAATGATGAAATGTACTCAGGAGCTTTGGTGTACGATGAGGGAATGGATAAAAGTTTTGGAATCCATGCCCAACGGGTTACCGAAGCTTTTCGTAAGAATGGTGTAAAGAAGATCATTACAGTCGATCCCCATACAACAAACATCCTTCGTGATGTTTATCCAAAGTTTGTTAAGAACTTTGACTTCGAGATTTTGAGTTACCTGGAAATATTGGAAGAAAAAAACTCTGAAGTTAAACAAGAGCAGAATGAGAGTCTTGTTATTCATGATTCATGCATCTATGCCCGGTATGAAGGGATAATAGATCCACCGCGTAATCTACTTACACGAGCCGGTGTTTCGGTAAAAGAGCCGGAGCTGGCTGGCAAATCTACTTACTGCTGCGGTGGTCCAATGGAATCACTGTTCCCTTCAAAGGCTCATGAAATTGCCGCAAAAAGGGTAGCGGAACTGGGGAAAGAAGGAAAAAACATCGTTACTATGTGCCCTATTTGTCAGGTAAATCTACGGAAGGCAGCAGGAAACGATTATAAAGTGGATGATATTTCAAAAACACTGGCAAAAGCCTATATCGGTTAAGATATAGGATGATATTTTAAGAAAACAGACTAAGTACTTATGTCTGGAAATAGATTTGGAGGTAAAGAAAATGAGTGATGAACCTATGGAAGAAGGAAAAGCAATTATTTTGGTAAATCATGCAGATGCAGAAAATATTAACGCTGCTTTTGTAATGGCAGCTGCAGCTGCTGCTACAGGAGAAATGGTTTTTATGTTCTTTCAGCCTGGCGGGGCTATGGCCCTTGTAAATGGTGAGTTGGAAAAAATGCAGGGACAGGAAGGATTACCTGATCCTGTTTATCTCTATGAATCCATTCTGGCTTTAGATGGACGGATAATCCTCTGTGAACTGGGATTGCCAAACAAAGGAATAAAAAAAGAGGACTTACGCGAAGGTGTTGAAATCATGATGGCCTCAACATTTCTTTTTGAAACTGAAGGCGCACACCTTTCATTCAGCTATTAGTTAACCCATAAACAGCCGGTTAAATAATGACCGGCGGAAGGGTGAAAAAACAAATAAGGAGAATTAGTATGTCAGAAGAAATTAAACCAACAAAGACAATTGATGTTTGTGGAAAGATTTGTCCATATCCTGATCTTGATACTATGACAGCATTAAAGAAAATGAAAAAAGGAGAGATCCTTGAGGTATTGATAGATTATCCTCTGTCTGTCGAACGTATTCCAAAGGGAGTAAAAAAGAAAGGACATAAGGTTATAAGTTCAGAGAAAGTCGACGGCACTGTTTTCAGGATGCTAATAGAGGCACTGGCTCTTAAGTAGGATTAGAAAGAACTTGGATACAGATATTTTTATTAATTATATTATAGGAGAAGAAGAATTATGAATCCACTAGTGTTTACGGGTTTAGGTGTTGGTATTCTTTTTGGATTTGCCTTACAACGGGGCCGGTTTTGTATGAATTCCGCATTCCGGGATATTATTCTAATGCAGGAATTTACATTACTTAAAGCTCTTGGTATAGCCATTCTTATTGAAATGCTTGGTTTTACTATTCTGGAAATGACAGGTTTTATAACTCTTAACCCCAAACCCCTCGTATGGGGTGCTAATATTGCCGGAGGATTAATTTTTGGAATAGGCATGGTAGTAGCAGGAGGATGTGCCAGTGGTATCACCTACCGGGTAGGAGAAGGAATGGTGGGTGCTATGTCTGCTGTTGCAGGGTTTGCACTGGTAGGATTGATGACCTCGGTCGGTATTTTGAAGCCGGTTAAAGATTATCTGCAAGTTAGTACAAAAATTATGACTCCGGACGGAAAAAGTCTTACTGTTGCAAATATATTTGCCCTTCCTCATTATCTTGTTGCCCTTGGAATTGTTCTTGCAGCAACTGTAATCTGGGTAATTTTTGCCATCCGGAATAAAGAAGAAGATGATGATGATGAATCCGATTCTCCTTCAAAAACACTTTTCCAGAAGATTTTTCAACATGGATGGAGCTGGCTGACAACTGGTATTGTTATCGGATTGATAGGTATTCTTGCATACCTTGCTTCAACAACAGTTGGTCGTAATTATCCACTGGGTATTGCGAGTGGATGGCTTGGTATCTGGAATTCTCTTATCAGACCTGACTTCCCTCTTTCCTGGGACGCGATGTTGATAATTGGAATAGTTCTTGGAGCTGTAATTGCTTCGGTGGGTGCAAAAGAGTTTTCACTCCGCGCTCCGGAACCCAAAGTGATGCTTCAGACCTTTGCCGGTGGTGGTATGATGGCATTCGGCGCTGTAACTTCAGGTGGATGTAATATTGGTCATATACTTAGTGGAGTACCTATGCTGTCCATTGGTTCTATCGTTGGGGGTATAAGTATTATCCTTGGAGCATGGGCCGCAGCCTATGTCATTTTTATATTTCCCAATAGATAAAGTATGGATTGGGGAGAAAGAGAAAAGCTAAGGTTTCGGCTTTTATAGAGATTCCGGAACTTATTTGAAAAAAATGTACTATCGGGAGCCTGGCTTAAAGTCAGGCTCTTTGTTATTTAATCAAAATCAACCGTCCCTACGGGACTGAAAATTATGTCAATACTTATTTCTATCAAACACTTTTTCGTTATCATTCCCATTAATTGTTTCCATCGTTCGTTCCCATCAATAAATTGATGGGCTATTTTCATACAATCCCTGTCGGGATAAAAGAAGGATAATAAAAACCAGGATTAGAAAACGCACCCTGGAATTAGATATGCTTGACAGGTAGACAATTTGTAGGATACAAAAACGGTAAGGTTTTTGACTTTAATATTATCTTACAAGGAATTAAATAATGAAAAATTTTGTACTGAGTCTAATAATACTTTGTTTCTCGTTTCAAATTTTTGCTGCCGGCAATTCAGAACCAAAACCTGATATAACCCAGCTTACAGTTGCATTTCTACCTATTATAGATGCTCTCCCCCTTTATATTGCTGAATCACAGGGGTATTTTGAGAATGAGGGACTGCAGGTTAAAGCTCTTTCAGTGGCCAATCCAATTGAGAGAGATCGATTGATGCAGTCCGGTGAAATAGACGGCATGCTCAACGAACTCTCAACTCTGGCCCTTTTCAACAGGGATGAAGTTCAGCTCAAGGCAGTTATTACAGTCAGAAAACCTATGACAGGTAGTCCATACTTTCGAATTGTGGCCTCTCCGGGCAGTAAAATATCATCCCCTAAGGATCTCGCTGGAATACCTATAGCTGTATCTAAAAATACAGTAATTGAATATTTAACAGAGCGAATACTTCAGGCTGAAGGCATTCCATCAGAGTCTATAAAAACTAAAAATGTCCCTGTTATACCAGAAAGATTTCAGCTTCTAATGAGTGGTGCCCTTCCTGCAGCAACACTTCCCGACCCTCTTGGAGAAGCCGCAATAGCAGCAGGTGCTGTTCTTGTAATAGATGATCTCTCTCATCCGGAATTTTCAGTCAGCGTTCTTAGTTTTACCGCAGATCTTACTGATAATAATTCACGAGCAGTGGAAGGATTCGTAAGGGCATGGAACAGGGCCGTTAAGGATCTTAATTCAGATCCGGAAGCTTTTCGGGAACTGTTCCTTGAGAAAGTTCGTGTTCCTGAAATTATAGAGAAAACATTCAGAATACCCGAATTCCCCTATGGAGAAATTCCAGGAAAGGACCAATGGAATGATGTGATAAGCTGGCTTCAGGAAAAGAAACTTATTGATACTTCTCCGTTGTATGAGTCCAGTATTACTGATATCTTTATTAGTACAAATGATTAAAACATACGGCAGAATATGATTGGTATTCATAACCTCGATTTCTCATATCCCGATAATACATCCGTATTCTCCGGTTTTTCATGGAATGCTGAATACGGTGAATCGTGGTCGGTTCTTGGATTGTCAGGTTCCGGAAAAACAACTCTCCTTTTCCTTCTATCCGGTTTAATCAAAGCCAATAAAGGAGAGCTTCTAATTGCCGGTAATAAAATAACCAGGCCCCGGCCAGAGACAGGTTTTATTATGCAGGACCATGGCCTTCTTCCCTGGGAAACAGTAGAGAAAAATATCAAGTTGGGTTTTAAAATCCGGAAGTTCTATGGACCGGATGGTAAACACTCCCCAAAGGTAAGTAAATTTGACAAAAAACTGGAAACAGAAGCAGTGGAATACTGGCTGAAACGCCTGTCTATTGATGATGTGAGGGATAAATATCCTTCACAGATTTCCGGAGGCCAGAAACAACGAACAGCCATTGCAAGAACCATGGTTCTTAAGCCGGATCTGCTTCTTATGGATGAGCCTTTTACCTCTCTTGATTTGAAAACAAGGGACTCCCTGCAGAATTTAATCCTGGATCTGGATAGGGAAAGTACCCGGACCAGAATAACAGTAACACACAATCTGGAAGAGTCTGTATATCTTGGAAAGCACATTATGGTACTAAAGGGGGCAGGAGAGGATGCTCTGATATTTGAAAATCCGGGAGCAGGATCCCCCGACTATAAAAACAGCAGTGATTATATCAGGATGTGTACGAAGCTTCAGAAAGTAATGGAGGTCCTGGAATGAAACGTTATACCATTAAAGAGATCTCCATCGGATTCCTCATGTTTCTTATCCTCTGGATAGTTCTTGCCCTTGTTGTCAATAAGTCAATACTCCCCTCCCCCCTGTCAGTTCTTCCTATGTTTGTAAAACTGATGGCAGGAGAACTTGGCGTACATTTTCTAGTCAGTACATTAAGAGTAATAACTGCTATCCTGGCTGCGGTAATTGCTGCTGTTCCTGCGGGCCTTGTACTGGGACAGATGAAAAGCCTTAACCGTTTTTTGTCTCCTTTAATTTCAGTACTTTATGCAATACCCAAGATTGTACTCCTGCCTGTTGTCTATGTTCTTTTTGGTATAAGTGACTTTTCAAAAATCTTTCTTATAAGCCTTATACTTTTCTTTCAAATACTGGTAGTTGTCCGGGATGAATCTGCCGGTCTCCCCGGAGCTCTTATTAACTCTGTAAGATCTCTGGGTGCAGGAAGACTGGCCCTGCTGCGTTTTGTTTATTTTCCTGCTTCTATCCCAGCAATTCTCACGGCCATCAGGGTTTCCGTTGGAACATCCCTGGCAGTTTTATTTATAGCAGAACAATCCCTGACAGAATACGGTCTCGGATATTTTATAATTGTCAGAGCCTACCAGTCCCTGCGATATAAAGAGATGTATGCCGGTATTCTTGCAATAAGCCTTCTGGGATTTCTTTTATACTATTTAATAGATATTCTGGAATGGCGGGTATCCAGACACAGGTAGGTAAATCAATGGCAAAAGAAAACCCAGCTAACATTAAAGAGATGTTTAATAAAATCTCACCCAGATATGTACTGATGAACAAATTAATGACCTTTGGACAGGACCGCCGATGGAGAAGAGAACTAATCCGACTGTCAGGATTAAAGGATAATAACAGACTATTGGATGTTGCAACAGGAACAGGAGATGTCATAATTGAAGCAATACAAAGGGGAATAAAACTTAATAAGAGTGCCGGGTTGGACTTTTCTTCCGGGATGCTGGACGTTGCACGCTCCCGGTTTACCGCCCTGCCCTGCAGAACATTAGACAGCGAGACAGATAAACAACAACAAAAAGAACAGATCGAATGGATAGAGGGAGATGCTCTTAAACTTCCTTTTGAAAATTCTGAATTTGATGTAGTAACATCAGCCTACCTCATGCGTAATGTCGGTGACGTAGATGCTGCGTTTACAGAGCAGTACCGTGTATTAAAACCCGGTGGAAGAGTTTCCTGTCTTGATACAACACCGCCGCTTAAATCTATTATGTCACCCTTTATTAATTTTTACCTTATTAAAATAATCCCGCTTCTGGGTTCTTTAATATCCGGTAATAAGTCAGCATATACCTATCTTCCGGAAACAACTAAAGCATTTAAAACTGCAGATGAACTAAAAGAGATAATGAATAAAACCGGCTTCAAAAAAGTTTCATACAAAAAATATATGTTTGGAACCATAGCTGTTCACTGGGGAGATAAAGAGGGGAAGGAGGGGACAACAGATGAGTAGTTCCATCATAAAAGGATGGGTTACAGCCGCAAGACCAAAAACTCTCCCCGCAGCACTTGGCCCGATACTTCCCGGAGCAGCTCTTGCATGGTCAAAGGAGAGCTTTATATTGCTTCCTGTTATTGCCGCTCTGTCGGCTGCGTTACTTCTGCAGATTGCAGTGAATATAGCCAACGACTATTTCGATTTCATTCATGGTATTGATAAACCCGACAGAGTTGGTCCCACAAGGGCAGCCGCCGGAGGTCTTCTAAGTTTAAGAAGCATGCGTAAAGGTATGATATTAATTACATTGATAATTTTAATCATAGGTGTATATTTAATTTACATTGCAGGACTGCCAATTCTATTTATTGGGCTCGCCTCTGTAATTTCAGTTTATCTCTACAGTGCAGGCCCCTTTCCATTATCCACAAATGCCCTGGGGGATCTTTTTGTTTTTATGTTTTTTGGACCTGCTGCTGTTTGCGGAACCTATTATGTTCAGACCCTCAGCCTGAACATTGAAATTATTCTTTATTCTGTTTCTGTAGGTCTGTTGATTACTGCTATTATTGTAGTAAATAATTACAGGGATATTGAAACTGATACAGCTGGCGGTAAACGCACTCTTGCTGTAGTCCTGGGAGAAAAATTAACAAGGGTTGAATATTTTCTACTTGTACTCATCGCCTATCTTATTCCCCCTGCTTTGGTTTTTCTCAACGATGCTTCTCTCTGGGTTCTTCTTTCACTTATTTCGTCTCCCCTGTGGATCCCTCTGTTTCGTGATATAAACGGCCGTGCCCGCGGTCAGTCTCTTAATAAAACTTTGGCCGGCACTGCGAAGACGGGTCTTTTGTTTTCAATACTGCTGAGTCTTGGAATACTACTGTCGAACTAAAAAGAAATTCAAACAATTCTGGAAGGGGGTTAGTGATTCCCCAATCATTGCCGTAAAGACGCCCAAATTGGGCGTCTCTACAGCAACACCCATAAAAACGCACCCCCTGCCTCCAGCCGCGCTGGTTCCTCTGCCCTTTTTCCTGCTTCGTCCCTCAGCCGCGCCTGGTCGTAACTTCGTTACTGCTCGGCTATGCATCCCAAGTCAGCGGGCGCGTCTTACGTCACCCCCTGTGTTCCTTGTGCATATCTTTTTGAGTGCATTATCAACTCCCTGGTAGATCAATAAATATATTTGACTTTATCTATCAGGTTAATTACTTTTTAATAATATATGGAGGAGCTGAATATGATTTATCATGTAAGAGAGTACGGTTACACTGAAAATTATGAAGAGTTTTTCAAAGGATTGGTAGAGCTTAAAAAACATATAGAGAAGACCTATCCTGGTGTAACTATGACACCTATGTATAATCTGGACGGGGAAAGGGGAAAGGTACATATTTTATCATCATATTCAAGTATGGGTGAATATGAAAAAGTAAATGATCTAATGGATAAAGATGGAAAAATCGTAGATTTCATAATGAAGAATATGAAAAATATTAACCTTAATGTTCCAATAGTTGATCATTTTTAACGTGGCATCTCTTAAAATCTTAATGTCATAATAGAATCACTGAATGGATCTGAATCTTAGAGGCTTTAGTCTTGTGTAATTCTATGTAATTTTAATTTTCTAATGATTTGGTTCCTTACTCTTCAACAAGCTCAGGGATCAACTCCGCAGGGGTCAGCAGGAGCGTCTTACGTCACCCCTTGTGTGTTGGCTGGCATCTATTTATCTATGAAAACTGGTATTTTGGGAAAAAAGGCAGATACATAGAATTGAATGTACCCAGATAAAAACTAAATATTATACATTCAATACGTATCTTATTAATAATCCAGTTTATCCATAGGGCTGATTACACCAAGTTTATTTTTTTTTGCTATATGGGTATAAATCGTGGTAGTTCTTATATCGGAATGCCCCAGGAGCTCCTGAACGGTCCGAATATCATAACCACTTTCAATTAAATGTGTGGCAAAACTGTGCCTTAAAGTATGAATTGTAGCATTTTTTGTAATTCCCGTTGACAAAACCGAAGTATGAAATGCTTTTTGTAAAGTACTCGTATAAAGGTGATGCCTTCGAACAATATTCTCTCTGGGATCACAGGACAGTTTATTTGAAGGAAAAACCCAGAACCATCCCCACTCTTTTCCTGCATTTGGATATTTTCTACTAAGAGCATAAGGTAATTGTACTCCTGCAATTTTATTCTTAAGATCGCTTTCATAATATTTTCTTATTAATAATATATGTTCTTTCAATGCAGGAATGACAGTATTTGAAAGTAATGTTTGGCGGTCTTTATTTCCCTTCCCGGATCGTATTGTCAGGCATTGTCTTTGGAAATCAACATCTTTTATTCGAAGAGATAAACACTCAGAAAGCCGCAGACCTCCCCCATAAGTCAATTCTGCCATAATTTTATATGTCCCCTTCATTTGCTTCAGAATTAATTGAACTTCATCCTTTGATAAAACTAACGGCAGTTTTCTATATTGAGATGATCGTATGACATCATTCAGGTTTGTTATTTCCTTAAACAGAACGTTTCGAAATAAAAACAACAAAGCAATAAAAGCCTGTTTTTGTGTTGAACTGGCAAGTTTTCTTTGAACCGCCAGATATGTAAGAAAGTTTTTTACATCAAGTTCAGACACAGTATCCGGTTCTTTATTTTCCAAATACTTACCAAAAGTCCGTATCCAGTACAGATATGATTTTTCAGTACTGTATGATTTATACTGAAATTTACAGGCTTCTTTGACTTTATCTTCTATTTCTGTCCATGAAACCGGAATTTTCACAGCAACTGTTTCTTTTTTATCTGAATGTACAGCCAGATAATATTTATACAAATTTACAGCTTTTCCGGCCTGTACTACCTGCCAGTCATTATAATTTTCTGCTAAAAAATCCATATAGTCCTGTAAATTATTCTGTGGATATCTTTTACAGTATCCATTGTATTTAGAAATCCAGATTAAATAGTATTTTAACTGTCTTTGAGGAACTTTGCCTGCATTAAGCAAGTAATCCTTTAAATCCATCTTTTCTCTTCCTATTAGATAATTTTAGAAAAACAATAGTTTTATACTGTTATATACAGAGGGAAATGGATTCCTGCTTCAATAGTATGAAAAAAAGGGAAATTATTGCACTCTTAGGGATTATCTTGTAGTATTCCTAGAACAAGAGAAAACTATTGAATATGATATGTTAAAATTTTTCCGGTGCTGTAGATGAGAATAGCTAATAAAAAAGGCCAAAAAC